>PLYV01000318.1 GCA_003151855.1 Limisphaerales bacterium
GTCCGGCTCAAGCAGCGCGGCGTGGTGGTGAAGGTGAACAGCATCATCATTCCCGGCATCAACGACGAACACATCCCGGAGATCGCCGCAAAAGTCGGCGCGCTCGGCGCGGACCTGATGAACTGCATGGCGATGGTGCCGGTGAAAGGCGCGGTGTTCGAGGAGGTCGCGCCGCCGGACAACCTGATGANNCGCGCGTCCGCCTGCAAAGCGAGCGCCACCTGCCGCAGATGACGCATTGCGCCCGCTGCCGCGCCGACGCCGTGGGTTTCATCGGCGAGGATATGACCAGCGAGCAGCACGACACGATCCAGCATTTCGCCGGCATGAGTCTGAACCCGGACGAAAACGCGCAGCGGCCTTACATCGCCGTGGCCACGATGGAAGGCGCGCTGGTGAACCAGCATCTCGGCGAGGCCGAGCGGCTGGCGATTTACGCGCCCGACCTCGCCGCGCCCGGCAGATTCCGGCTCGTCGAAACCCGCCCGACGCCGGAAGAAGGCGGTGGCGACAACCGCTGGGCCACGCTCGCCGAAAAATTAAAAGATTGCCGCGCCATCATGGTTACGGCCGCCGGCCCCACGCCGCAAAAAGTTCTCACCGCGCACGGCCTGAAAGTTGTCGAGATGGAAGGGCTGATTGACGAAGGTTTGAAAGCCGTGTTCGCCGACCAGCCGGTTCCCGCCTCGATGAAACGCCGGTTCACCAGTTGCGGCGCGGGCGTCTCCTGCAAAGGCACCGGTAACGGCTGCGGTTAATTTTTCCATCAACTATCAACTAACAACCATCAACTAATTATGAGCAAACCAGCACATCACATATTTGTCTGCGGCAGTTTTCGGCCCACCGGCGCGGCGGGCGTCTGCCACAAAAAGGAATCCTCACGCCTGCTCCAGCATCTCTCGACCGAGGTGCAGGATCGCAGCCTCGACGACGTGATGGTCTCCAGCACCGGTTGCCTGAACATCTGCGACAGCGGCCCGGTGATGGTCGTTTATCCCGAAAACGTCTGGTATAAGCACGCGACCATCGCAACCGCCGAGGCCATCCTCGACAGCCTGGAGGAAAAGGCTGAATTGCCGCCGGCAACGCTGTTCGCCTGAAAAATCTTCGCCACAGATGGACACAAATGAAACACAGATTTATGAAGATTTCCTTCCGGCAGACCGGATTCTAAAACAACGGCGAAATCTGCGGCCATGTTTTCATTTGTGTTAAATCTGTGTTTCATCTGTGGCTAAAAATGAATCCCCACCTCATTGACACCACGCTGCGCGACGGCGAGCAGGCGGCGGGCGTGGCGTTTTCGCGCGCGGAAAAAATCGGCATCGCCGCCGCCCTCGCGTTCGCCGGCGTGCCGGAACTCGAACTCGGCATCCCCGCGATGGGCCGGTCGGAGATTGACGACATCAACGCCGTCAGCGACCGCGTCCGCAGCGTGCGGCTGACGACGTGGTGCCGGGCGACGCGCGAGGATTTGCGGGCGGCGGCGCAATGCCGCGTCCACGGCGCGCATTTCTCGCTGCCGGTTTCGGAAATTCATCTGCGGGCGTGGAAAAAAAACCGCGCCTGGGTTTTGCGCACACTCGCCGAACTGGCCGATGAATTCCGCGACACGTTCCAGTTTCTCTCCGTCGGTGCGCAGGATGCCTCGCGCGCCGAGCACGAATTTCTCATCGAGTTCGCGCAGGCCGCCGAGGCCGCCGGGCTTTGCCGCCTACGCATCGCCGACACGGTGGGAATTCTCAATCCGCTGCAAACGGCGGAACTGTTTTCCAAGCTGCGCGCGGCGGTGCCGACGTTGAGTTTGGAATTTCACGGTCACAACGATCTCGGCATGGCCACGGCCAACACCATCGCCGCGCTCGCCTCCGGCGCGGACGCCGCGAGCGTCACCGTGAACGGCCTCGGCGAACGCGCCGGCAACGCGGCGCTGGACGAGGTTGTCATGGCTGCGCGGCTCACGCTCGGGAAAAACTGCGGCGTGGATTCGCGGCAGCTTTCCGGGTTGAGTGACCTGGTGGCGCACGCCTCGCGCCGTCCGCTCGCGCCGGAAAAACCCATTGTCGGCGCGGCGGCCTTCCGCCACGAATCCGGCATCCACTGCGGCGGCCTGCTGGAAAACCGCGCGACTTACGAGCCGTTCGCCGCCGAGGAGGTCGGCCACGCGCCGACGGAAATGGTCGTGGGCCGGCATTCCGGCACGCGGCTGATTCGCGGAAAGCTGGAGCAGATGAAGATGGATTTCCCCGAAGTGCTGCTGCCCGCGCTGCTCGCGGCGGTGCGCCGTTCCGCCGCCGTCCGCAAACGCAATGTGACCGACGCCGAATTTCAAAAACTCGCAGACAACCTAAAAAACAAACATGGCCTTCCTGACCTATAAAAAAACCGTTACCGGCACCAACGTCCGCTATGAACAACTCAAACCGCTCAAGCTCGGTGGCCGCGACGGCCTCATCGCCAAGCACGTCAAGACGCTTTCCGACGAGGATGCGCGGAGCTGGAAGCTCGAAGCCGCCGCGCTGCTCCAGCTCGCCGGGCTGGACGCCGCCGGCGTGACGGTGCTGTTTGATGTCGCCGGCAAAGACGCGACGAGTGTCTGCCTTTATGAACTCGTGAAAGTCCATGGCAGTTGCCGCGACACTTCCACGCAGCTCGCGTTGGATATGACCGTCGTCGTGGACCAGGAGATTGGCGATGAAGCCGCTGCCTACGCGAAAAACTTTGAAATCCCCGTGCCGGAAAAACCGCGTCAGCTCGGCGAAACGTTGGCGCTTTCCGGCGGCTCCGGCGGGGGCGATTGGAAATGGGGCACGCCGCCGATGCAACTCGGCGCCACGATTGTCCATGCGCAACACGGCCACGGCGGCGGCGAGCCGTGCGCCAATTGCAACTGCGGCCGACGTGAAGGGCTGAAATAGTCAAAGCATTGCCGACCAAACCATCGCCAGACTTTAAGAAATCCCGGCGGCTTTTCAGAACTGCTCTTCCTTCTCCTTAAACAGCACGTTGAACGTCGTCAGCGAACCGTAGCTTTTGGTGATGTATTGCTGCATCTCCACCTTTTCGCCGTCGGTGAGTTTTTCGTGCGCGTTGATTTTCTGTTCCAGCACGCGGAGATTGTTTCGCACCATCACGATTTTGTGATTGACAAAAACCCAAATAAACATTATGCTTTCAGCATGACAACTAAAGAAATCAAACAACTAGGAACGGTGAAGAAAGAATGTTTTTCTTACATCCGCTTTGGTGTGTTTCAATTTCGGTTTGGTGTGTGTCCAATTGCTTTTGCATTGCCGTTGTGGTTTCTTGAACAGTGTTCACTTGCTGGCCGATTGCAGTTAATTTAGAACTGATATTCGATGCTATGAATGATTTTGCCCACCCTTGAAACCAAGGAAATGAGCAGAGCAATATCAAAGCAGACGCCCACGCAACCAGCACGGCACTTGGCACATTTTCTTTCGTGAAAAGTTTGTATGCCAATCGCAAAAGCAAAAAGCCAAAGACGAAACCGATAATTTGCCCAAAAATTTCCATAGCCAGAATCATTAGCAACTGCCGCCAAAGTGTCAAATAGTGGTTTTTAATGCCCGCGCAAGCTCGCCAGACGGTCAAGGCAGCGTTTAATTGCAGTGTTGCTAAAACTGGTCTTCTTTATTTTTGAAAAGGACGTTGAACGTCGTTAGCGAGCCATAGCAGCGAGTAATGTATTGCTGCATTTCGACTTTTTCGCCGTCCGTCAATTTTTCATGCGCGTTGATTTTCTGTTCCAAGACGCGCAACTGATTTCGGACGCCGACAACTTTATGGAAAAAAATTTCCAGCGGAACTTCTTTTGTTTGCAAGGTTGCGTCTGCGGGATGCAAAACCAATTTGCCGCCGTGCCAGCGCACACCCAAATTTTCAATAACCGCATCTGGCTTTTCAAAGCCAAGTTTATCAATCGTCCCTTGAACTGTGGATTCAACGAACTGTTTAAGCGGCATTTCTAATCCGCTAACCGACACGGTTGGCTCTGCTGGAGTGACGCCGCTCAAATCAGGTTCAATTGTGCGCGTGCTGTCATCAAAGCGAATTTCTGCCGTTTGTTCGTTCAAAGCTTTGACAATTCCAACACCATATTGCGGATGCCTGATTTTTAAGCCGATGGTTAATTCTTGAATTTTCATTTTGGGGAATGTAGCTTTGTTTCTGTGGTTTTTCTAACGGATTGAGCAGGTTTTTCCCCCAAACAAAACCACGATTTTGTGGAAGAACACTTCCAGCGGCACTTCCTTCGTCTGCAAGGCCGCATCCGCCGGATGCAAAACCAATTTGCCGCCATGCCAGCGCAAGCCGAGTTGTTCCACGACTAAATCTGGTTTTTCCAAACCCAGCTTGGCCACAGCCTCCTCGACGGTCTCGGTGATGAATTGTTTCAGCGGCACCGTCAAGCCGCTCACTGCCGCCTGCACGTCGAGCGGTTCCAGACCGGCGGCTTCCGGCGACACGCTGCGTTTGTTGCCGTCGTCAAAGGCGATGTCCGCCGCCGCTTCGGCGATGGCCTTGACCGTGCCGGAACCGTATTGCGGATGGCGCACGCGCTGGCCGAGATGGAGGGATTCGATTTTCATGCTTTGAGTTTAACCACGGATGGACACGGATGAACACGGATTTTTTCCGAGCAAAATCAACGCGACAAGATTGGGGAAAGGCGGTAGGCTCAAACTCATTCATGAAAACCTTCGCTCTGCGTTTCCTTGCCCCGGCTGCCTTGATGTTGAGCCTGTGCCTGCCGTGGGCGGTGCGTGGGCAGTCGGCCGACAACATTCCCGTCATCCAATTTCGAACCGTCCCCATCACCATGGCGATTGAAAACCTCGCGCACTTGGCCGGTGTCAATTATCTCGTGGATCCGAAACTGTTCCTTGCCGCCGATGGCACGCGCCAGCCGGAACCCAGCCTGACTATTCATTGGGAAAACCTGACAGCGGCCAGCGCTTTGGCGCGCGTGCTGAAGGAAAACCATCTCTTCGCCGTCACCAACGATTTTACCAGGGTGGTCTTCATCAGCGGCAAACCGACGGTGACGCGCACGGTGGATGCGAAGCTGCTTGGCGGCGATACGAACGGGGTGATTTCCACGATCAAATTCATGGACGTGCCGCTCGGTGAGGCGCTCAAGAGCATGATCAACAATGCGCACATGTCCGTCCAACTCGACCCGCATGTGACCGGGGAAGCGCCGCCGGAACCGCCGGATTTCAAGCTGGAGCTGTCGCCGACGGTGTCCGTCAGTTGGCATGATCTGACGGCAAGGCAGGCCCTCGTGGAACTCTGTAATGACTACGGTCTGACCATTGTGAAAGGCGCCGCGCCGGACACGCTGGAAATCAAACCGAGGAAATAACGGTGCGCGTTCGCATGTCCGCCAAATATTCCAACTCGTTTGAATTCGAGCAACCGCTGTGGCGGGCGGGTGTCCATCGCGTTGCGGGCGTGGACGAGGCGGGCAGGGGACCGCTCGCCGGACCGGTGGTCGCCGCCGCCGCCATTCTCCCGCCGGCGTGGCTGGAATCCGGTTTGCCCAAGGAGCTTTCCGGCCTGAATGATTCGAAACAGCTCACGGAAGTCCAGCGCGAGAAGTATTTCGAGTTCATCACCCGCTGCGGCCACATCGAATTCGGCATCGCCGGGGTGAGCGCGGCGGTGATTGACGAGATCAACATCCTCCAGGCCACGCATCGCGCCATGAACGACGCGTTGGCGCAGTTGCAACCGTTGCCGCCGCACGCGCTCGTGGATGGTCGCCCGGTGAAAACCTTGCGCGTGCCGCAGACCGCCATCGTGAAGGGCGACGCGCGGAGTTTTTCCATCGCCGCCGCCAGCATTCTCGCCAAGGTCACCCGGGATCGGCTGATGCAGGAATATCATCTGGAGTTTCCCGCCTACGGTTTCGCTGAGCACAAGGGCTACGGCACGGCGAAACATCTCGCCGCCATCGCGGAAAACGGCGCGTGTCCCATCCACCGGCTGACGTTCGCGCCGCTGAAAAAGGAAGAGCCGGATTTGTTTTAGCCACAGATGCACACAGATGAAACCCAAATGGGAAAACAAATTTCTCCCGTATTATCTGTGTTTCATCTGTGAAAATCTGTGGCCAGTAAAATGAATCTCTGGGCAAAACTGAAAGCGAAGTTTGCCGGCAAGGCCACGCCTGAACACCTGCGGCGCGGCGCGCTGGGCGAACGCGCGGCGAAAAGTTATTTGCAGTCGGCCGGACTGAAATTTCTCGCATCCAACTTCCGGTCCGATCATGGCGAGATTGATCTGATCTTCCGGGACGATGACTGCCTTTGCTTCATCGAGGTGAAAACGCGTTCGTCGGAAGAGTGGACGCGGCCCGCCGACGCCGTGGACGCGCGGAAGAAAACGCTGCTCTCACAGACGGCGCTGGATTACTTGCATCTGTTGAAAAATCCCAAGGTGAAGTTCCGCTTCGACATCGTGGAAGTGCTGCTGCGTGATGGCACCGTCCGTGAGGTGCGGCATCTGCCCCACGCCTTCCCGCTCGCCAGGCCGTATCGCTACGCGTGAGGCGGCGGGCGGTTTCCCAGGTTTGTTTCCGCCGGACGGACTTGTAGAATATTTCTTTATTTAGACAATCAAATTCTGTCATATCTAAATAAAATTGATTCTTATTATGGTTCCGATATTAATTGCCGCTGAAAAATCACCGTAAACCATCGCCAATTTTAATGCCTGTCATTTATGGAAACCATGCTTGAAACCCGGCCGCCGGTCGCCCTGACCACGCTGCCCACTGATGATGTCCGCCAGATCATGTGGCGGTTCGCCGACCGCTACGAACTCCATATGCTTGTGCAGTCGGCGCGCGGCGTGGCGCGCGGGCCGGTCGCGCGGCTCGTGGCCGCCGGCGGACGTAATTCGCACGAGTGGACGGCGGAAAAAAACAGCCTGCTCCAGCATTACGATGACAGCGGCATCACCGCTGCGTCGCTGGAACCGGAACAAGGCGGTTACATCTCCGGGCCAAAAAATCTGGCGCTGGCGCTGCTGGCGTTTGAGCTCGCGTGGGTGGATGCCGGCGCGGCCACCGGCAGTCTGGCGGGCAATCTCGGCCTCGCGCCGATTCACGAGCGCGGCACGCCGGAGCAGCGTGAAAAATATGTCAGCGGGGCCGCGCCGCTCAAGCCGGGCGAAACCCGCAAGCAGGTGCGCGCGGCGTTCGCGCTGACGGAGCCGATCCCGTTTGTCGGTGTCGAGACGGGAATGCTCGCCGGCAAAGTGCGCGTGGCGGATTGGAAAAACGGCGACGAACCGCTGCTGCAAGTGGAGAAGCGCGGTCGTTTTATCACAAACATGGGCTTTGCCAATGTCGTCACCGCCGCCGTGGATTCAGATGACAAGCGCATCAAGGGCAGTTGCATGGTGATTTTGGAAGAAGGCGATCCGGGCATCTGGGATC
>PLYV01000299.1 GCA_003151855.1 Limisphaerales bacterium
AGCTGCGCCTGCTGCGACTCGGTGGATCCCTGCAATAGCGCGACGGTCTGCCGCGCTTCGCGGTCAATCTCCTGCAACCGCCGCGTCTGCAAGTTTTCGCACTTGGCCTGCGCCTGCTGCGCGCGGCGGTCCACCACCACCGGCCGCTCGTTGCGCGCGGCGATGGTTGCGCGGTTGAGTGTTTTCCACTGCTGATTCAACGCGCGGGTCGTGTTCTCAAATTCCTCCTGAATCCGCTTCTGCTCCTGCTGGAGCCACAACTCGGATTTTTCAAAGCAAACTGCGTCTAGCCGCCGCACCTGCGCGAGACCGGCAGCAATTTTCTCCGCAAGCCCGCCGGCCTGTTTTCCACCGACTTCGCGCAGCACGAACAAAACCACCAAAATAATCATGGCCGCGCCGGTTTCCGGCCACGTCACGGTTTTCACGCCGAATTTTTGCAGCACCGGCACGGCGGCGGCCGCTGCCACCAGGAAAAATCCCAGCAACCAGGCCGGCAGGAAGCGGAACAGCGCGGCCAGAAATATTTTCCGGAACTGATTTAGCTGTGCGTCAATTTCGCCGTGCAACTGCTGGAGCCGCGCGAACAATTGGTCCATGTCCGCATCGAGAACGGGTTCCGGCCAGGACTTTTCCGCTGCAAGCAAGCGGCGGAATTTTCCGTAGCCGCCGAACGCCGAGCGCGCGGCTGTTTCCTGCTGCGCAAGCTGGTCGCGCAAGGTTGCCAGATGCTGCTGGAATTCCGCGTGCGCGGTCGCGGACTGCGCGAGCGACGCGTCGCGCTGCCGCTCGGCGTCGAGCGTGCCTTTCTGGATGGTAAACTTTTCGCGGCTCTCTTCCCCGGCAATCTGTTCCAACACGAGCCGGCGGACATTGGCGTGCGCCCGCTTGATTTTTTCCCGGAACTGCGCGAAGCGCGCCTCGCACCGCGCCCGCTGCCCCTGAAATTCACCATGCAAGGAATCCGCACGGTTGCCGGAGCCCTCGAACAGCCGGCTGCGCGCCTGCTCCAGGCGCCGTTGCGCGGCGTCAAGGCGCGCTTTCTTTTCGCGCCCGAGTTTTTCCTCGCGCCCGGCAAAATCCTGCGCCGCGTTTTTCAACGCGTTCAGCAGCTCCAGCATTTCGGGGGTTCCGGGAAGATTATTCACAGTTGCTCCTGATCTTGCGCAACAGCTCGTCCAGCTTTTCGAGGGCGAGCAGCGATTGATTGACCTCGGCAAACAGCTCGCGCATGAAGCGCCGCTCGAATTCCTGGCTCTTGCCGTCGCGCCAGTAATTTTTCGTGTCGTCCCACTTGAGCGACAAATCGCGGGTGATGCCGGTCAGCCGGCCGCGGGCGGAACCGAGGCTCATGCGGTGGCCTCCGGGTTGCGCGGCGCGGGCGCGGCCACGCCGGCGTAGGCTTCGAGCGCCTTGATGAATTCATTTAACTGGACGACGGCCAGCCCCATGTCGCCGCTCAAAAAACCCTGGAGCTTTTCAACCTGCTTCAACAGCGGCTCAGAATCGTGATCCAGCTCGCGTTCGCTTTTTTTGAGCAGCTTCATTTTTTCCTCGGCCTCGTCCAGCGCCAGTTTTGCGCGGCGGACGGCCGCCTGTTTCTCCTGCACGTCACCGCCGAACTTGGACATCCGCGCGCCGAACATTTCCGCCTGCGCGCGTTCGAGCGCCAGGCCACGGGCACGCAACTGGTTTTCCCAATGGCGCGTCTGGTCGTTTTCCAGCCAGAGCCGCGTGCGCAAGACATCGCCGCGCGCCTCGTCCACGCTGGCGCGGGCTTGGGAGAGGAAAATCAGCAGCGCCGCGCGAAACGATTCGAGGGCGGCGACGGAGGTGACTTGGGCGCGGTCGGTCATGTCAGCGTTGGTGGAGATATTCCTCGATGCGCTGGGCCTTGCGCAAGAGATACGGCGTGTGCTGGCGGGAAATCTCGCTGAACTTTTTCAGCGCCTTGAGCGCCTGCTGGAATTCCTCGGAAAATTTCTCGTGCTCCTGGTCCGACCAGGTGTCGCCGAGCGCGGCGAAGCGCGCCTGCAGCATGACCATGCGGTTTTCGAGGTCGCTGTTGAAGCGTTGCAGCTCCTCGGCGAACCGCCGCACTTTTTCGGGATCCATGATTGCCTGTGCCATGACTGATGCCTTTCGTTCGGGTTGCGACCATCATCGTCGAACCGGCTGCCGCACACTACCATAAATTTCCGGCTAGACAAATTCTGCCCGCGGGCGCGTCATTATGAAAATGCCCGCCCGCCAGGAAATCGAACGGCTCTACGACGCCCACGCGCCGGCGCTGTTTGCTTTCCTGCTCAATCTCACGCGCAACGAGGCGGACACGCGCGACCTGCTCCAGGAAATTTTCGTCAAACTCGCCCGCGAACCCAAGCTGCTTGCCGGCGTCCGCGAAGAACGCGCCTTTCTCATCCGCCTCGCGCACAATGCGGCAATTGACCTGATGCGCCGGCGCGGCACGCGCGAGCGGACGAAGGAAAATTTTGCGGCGGAAATTATTTCACCTTTCGCGCCGACCAGCGACCCGGATGAAAAGTTTTTCCGCGAAGAACTCTCCACCGCGCTCGGCGAACTGCCGGCGGAACAGCGCGCCGTCGTGCATCTGAAACTGTGGGGCGGCCTGACGTTTGAGGAGATTGCCGCCGCGCTGGAGATTCCGCCGAACACCGCCGCGAGCCGCTATCGCTACGGACTAGACAAATTGCGCGGGCAGTTGCGTCCACTTTACGAGGAAATGAAGAAGGCAGAATGATGAATGATGAAACGGAACAATTTGAGCGCCGCTTGAGCCGCCAGCCGTTGCGGTCTGTCCCGCTGGAATGGCGCACGGAAATCCTAACGGCGGCGCGCGAGGCGCAGGCATCTTGTCACCCGTCACCCGTCACCCGCCCCCTGCAGCCATCTTCCATCCTCCATTTACTATCCTCGTTGCTTTGGCCGCATCCGAAAGCGTGGGCCGGCCTCGCGGCGGTCTGGATTTTTATTTTCGCGGTGAATGTTTCCATGCGCGATTCCTCGCCAAGAGTGGCGGAGAAATCCGCGCCGCCGTCGCCGGAGGTGATCGTGGAACTGCGGCAGCAGCAGCGGCTGTTGGCGGAACTCGTCGGGCCGCGTGAGGAACGCGACGCTGACCGGTCAAAACCATACAAGTCCCGCCCACGCACTGAGTGCATGAAAATATTTACGGTTTGAAATGCGCGGGGAAAAGCGGCGGAGGGCCGCCGCAGTTTTCTGGCGCTTTGTGAAGCGCATAAAATCAGAAGAAACACGAATCAACCAACGATAAAATTTATGGACGAAAAACCGAAAAGCATCTGGAAAAAATCACTCGCTGGCAGGACGGCTCTGGTCATCTGGCTGGCCGTCGCGGTGTTCACCGTCATGCTGGGCTGCTTCATCATCGCGATACCCAATTTTAACCGGCCAAGCTCCGATGGGGTGCTGGCCGTGGGGCTTGTGACGGGCGGGCTGCTCGCCGTTGTTTTGTTTTTTGTTTACGTCGTGGTGCCGCTGCTGCGCTGGTTGTTTTGGACCCACTGGCGGCGGGGACTTTTTGCGCTGGCGTGTTTTGCCACGCTGATTGCGCTGTTTTACGCGGAGGA
>PLYV01000329.1 GCA_003151855.1 Limisphaerales bacterium
GTGATGCCGCCCATGACGACGGGAATGTTTTTCGCGCGGTAAAAATCCACCACGTCGCACGCCTCGTAAAATTGCGCGGTGAAGGTGCTGATGGCCACGAGATCAAAATCCGTTGGCAATTCCGGCAGCGTTTTCAAGTCGGCGATTTCGTGATAGCTGACGTCAAACTTGTCCGGCGTCAGCCCGGCGAGCGTGAGCAGGCCAAGGCTCGGCAGCGAGGCGATGATCTTGTTGCGGTCCACGAAGCCCGGCAGCGTGAGGCCGAGTTGGGTCAGCTCCGCGTTGTGCGCGCGGACGCCGCTCATGGCGATGAAACCGATGTGTTTTTTGGTGTTCATAATTTTATTACCTCCAGAAAAACCAGCATGCCGCCGGTGATGAGGCTCACGACCGGCACGGCAAATATCATGTGTGCTTTCGGAAAATGCGCCATGACCACACAGCACAGCGGCATCGCAATCGCGCCCGTGATAAACGCCAGCGATGCGAAATGAATCAGCGGGCCGACGAGCGCAAAGTTTTGCACCGTCAGGCAGAACAGCAGGTTCACCGCGCCGAGGCCGAAAAACGAAATATGGCCGAGCCGATACATCCGGCGCTTGAAACTGCCATAGCCGCCGAGCCAGTTTTCGCGGTGAAAAAACATTCCCAGCACCATGCCGGAGATGAAGCCGAGCAGAATCCACAGCCAGGCGAGGAAAAGATTCGGATTAGATTTCATTTATGTTATCGAAGTTTGGAGTTACAAACTTATGCCATGAAACCCGCCAGAGAAAAGTATTATCGCGCTCTGTTCACCATCTCCGCCATTTACGACTTTCTGCTCGGCGTCACCTTCATGTTTTTGCCGAGAGCGCGTTTGCCGCGCTGGGCATCAGCAACAAGCTGCCGGCGATTCGCGGTTATCTGACGCTGCTGGGCGCGTTCGTGCTGGTCATCGGCATCGCCTATGTTTTGATCGCGCGCGGCGATTTGCAGCGCAACGCGGATTTGATCCTCGTCGGCACGCTCTACAAACTGGCCTATGCGGGCACGGCCATTTATTACTGGGCACAGGGCCACCTGCCGCACGTCGTCTTCGGCGCGATCTTTGGCATCGCCGACGCGGTGTTCTTCCTCCTGATGGCGGAGTGCTGGTGGACTTTGAAAAAGCGGATCAAAGGTTGAAACTGGCGACCGCTGACCAACGGCAATCCGGCCAGTTCCGTAAAATTTTTCAGCCAGGGCGGTTTTCATTGCAGTTACAGAGTAACCACATCCGCCGCGCCGGCGTGAATTGATAAAACTTCGGCGGCATCGTTTCCGTCAATGGCGGACATTTTGCTTTTGCCAGCGCGGCGCGGCGATTATTGTGCCGCCCGTGTTTGCGCCAATGATGATCGCCGCCCGAAAAATTTGTCTCGCCCTGCTGCTGGCATTGGCACCGGCGGCTTTTGGCGCGGACACCAATTCGCCGTCCAAGCCGCTGCGGCCATTTTATATCATCGCGCACGGCGCGAACACGCTGGCCAAGGCGCGCGAATGTCTCGCGGCGGGCGCGAATGCGCTGGAAATTGACGTGAACGAACTCGCGGGCGAGACGAACGTCCTGTGCATCGGCCACGGCCCGGACCTCGGTGGCGGCGCGACCAAGAAAACCGAGGCGATGCCGCTGGCGGAATTTCTCGACGGCCTGCACGCGCTGGCCCGGGCGGATGAAAAATTCTGCCTCGTGTATTTCGACTGCAAGACGCTCGCGGCCACGCCGGAACACGGCGAACAACTGCTGGCCGCCATCCGCCAGCACCTGGTCGGCGCGGAACCCGACCGCACGGAAATGGTGACATTGATTTCCGTCGGCAAGCCCAACGACAAGGCGATGTTCGCGCACATCGCCAGCCAGCTCGGCCCGCGCGAGGGCGTGATGATTGACGGCTATTCCGACCCGGTGACAGTGAGCGGAATTTTCACGGACGCGCACGTCGCGAATCAGGCATTCTGCGACGGCATTGTGCCGGTGAATACTTTCCTGAACATGTTTCTGGTTCACGGCGCGGTGAAGCTCGCCTGCCGGATGCGCGACGAGCTGCACCAAATCCGCTTCGTCGGCACCTGGGCGGTGAACGACCCGCACCTGCTGAAGCGCTATATCAAGATGGGCGTGGACGGCATCGTGACGGACGAGCACGCGGCGTGGTATAATTTTTCGCTCGCGAACGCCGGACACGGTTTGCGCAGCCTGAACCACCTCGTGCGCGACAAGGGCACGGCGCTCGGCGTCCGCGCCGCGACCCGCGCGGACAATCCATTCGCGCCGCTGAACCCGGCGGTGCCGGTGCAAAAATAATCCGTTCGACACTTGCGGCGGAAAGCCGCTTCGACAAGACTGGCACAGCGGTGCGCGCCATGAATGTCCATCACCTCGAACTTTTTTACTACGTCGCCCGGCACGGCGGCATCATGCCGGCGGTGCGCAACATCCCCTACGGCATCCAGCAACCGGCGGTGAGCGCGCAGGTGGCGCAACTCGAAGAGTTTTTAGGCGTGACGCTTTTTCAGCGACGGCCATTTGCGCTGACGCCGGCGGGCGAAAAGCTTTACGCCTTCTGCGCGCCATTTTTCACAAACCTCGGCAAGGTCGCGGCGGAATTCCAGGGCGGGCACGCGCGGCATTTCCGCATCGGCGCCTCAACCATCGTGCTGCGCGACCACCTGCCGAAACTGCTGCAGGGCGTGCATAAAAAATTTCCCGGTCTCAAGGTTTCGCTGCGCGAAGGGTTCCCGGCGCAACTGGAGGATTTGCTGGCGAAGGACGAAATTGACCTGGTCATCACGCTGATGGAGCGCAAGCCGCCGGCGGGTTTCCAGTCGGAAATCCTGCTGGAACTGCCGCTGGCGCTGCTGGTGGAAAAAAAGTCCGCGCTGAAGTCGGCGGAAGAACTTTGGGCGCGCGACAAAATAACGGAATCGCTCATCTGCCTGCCGGCGACGGAGCCGCTGACGAAAAATTTCCTAGCGCAACTGGCGGAGCTGGACGTGGAATGGTTCCCGACGGTGGAAGCCAGTTCGGTGGACCTGATCGAGACGTATGTGGCGGGCGGGCTGGGCATCGGCCTCGGTGTGGCGGTGCCGAAGCGCCCGCTGCCGGCGAATGTGCGGGTGCTGCCGCTGAAGAATTTTCCGCCGGCGCTCATCGGCGCACAATGGCGCGGCAAGGCGACGCCGCTGCTGGAGGCGTTCCTGCAGATGGCCCGGCAGCGGGCGAAGGAGCTGGTGTAATCCCACCGGCTGCCGTGATTTGGGACAAAGCTGTCCTGTTGTGGAACGAGGATTGACGCAGCGGGCGGGGCAAATAAGAATTTGGAAAAATGGCGCGGCAAGTGCTACGTTTCGGTGGTTGCGGAGACTAATTTCATGCGCATAAGACAAAACATCGGCGGCAGCAGACAGCAACAGGCCGGCTATGTCGGCGGGCTGTGGGAGGTGCTCATCGCCTTCGTCATCGTGGCGGTTTCGTTCGGCACCATCGTGGGCGGCTACGTCAGCGGCGCGACGAAGGCGGAGTGGTCGGGCTTTTCGCTCGCGGCACAGACCCTCTCACAGCAAACGCTGGAACAGACACGCTCGGCAGCGTGGGATGCCAAGACCGGCAAAATCGAAATCCTGAGCATGAACCTGATAAACAAGGTGACAAACGCCACGGCGGGCGGCGGCTGGACAATGACCGGCTACACCACGAACATTTTGGACGTGCCGTGGCACACCAACAATTACAGCGTCGCCACCAATTTCATCACCATCTCACAAGTGTTCGTCAATGGCGTCACCAATCCAAACATCCAGCTCCAGATGGTCCGGGTGGACACGGTGTGGCCGTTTGCCGGCTGGGGGAAATTCTCCAAGCGAACCTATACCAACACCGTAGGCACCCTGCTGGCGCCGGACAATCGCGCCCCATTTTAAGAATGAACATCTGCCTGCTCCCATTCCAAACCGGCAAGCGCCGCCGGCCTGAAGCCGGCGGCACGCTAATCGAAATCATGTTCGCCTCGGCGATCATGACCATGTTGATCATCGCCATCATGGCCGCACACCTAGTGGGGCTGCGCGAGGACCAGTGGGTCGAGACCAAGAGCGGCGCGAGCGATTCCTCACGGAAGGTGCTGCAGAAGCTGCCGGAGGACATCAAGCAGGCGAAGATGTGGTTCATCGGCAACATGTCGGGAACCAATTTTGTCATCGCCACCAATGCCGCTTCGGGCACGGCGCTGCAGTTGTTCGAAAGCACGAACGGCAGCAGGTATATCCTCTATTATTTTGACCTGACCTACTCCAACAACAACGACGGTCATCTGGTGCGGAATGCCACCAACACCGTCTGGGCACCGGTAGTGCTGGCCTCCAACCTGGTGAACTGGCTGGGCGGCGGCTACACGTTTAACGTGGAGGATTACAACGGCAATCCCTTGGCGAACGCCGGCACCAGCAAGGGCTGGAAGCAGGTCGTCCACACGACGCTGCAATACTGCCAGTTCCAATATCCGCTCACGCCGGTCGGCACCAACGGGCTTTACGACTATTACAAGATCGAGTTCCGCGCCACGCCGCATCTGCCGGAATAAACCCATCCAAAATTTATGAAAATCAGCCGCCCAGTTTTCCAACGCCAGCGCGGGTATGCGCTGCTGCTGGTGCTCATCCTCGTGGGCATCAGCCTGCTCATCGTGGCCAGCGCGCTGAACCGCACGCAGTCGATCGCCATCGTCAACAATCGCAACAACGAATACGCCGTCGCCTGCAACGCCGCCGAGGCCGCCGTGGAGAAGTCCTACGCCCAGATGGTCTATTGGTTCCAATACTGGAACGTGGCTGGTGTTTCCCAAAGGCTCACAGCCTTCCAGACCAACGTGCCCAACGCCAGCGAGGACGCCTACTGGTCCCAGTTCAAATTCTCCGACGGTGCGGGCAACAACGGACAGACCTGCATCTACCTGGTCGGCACCTACGGCGGGCCGCTGCCGTCGGCTTACATAGGAAGATTTTGCACCACCAACTCGCCGATTTACCGCATCATCTCCAACGCGCAGTTGACCAATTCCACCACCGGGGTCATCGGCACGGCGCAGGAGGACGTGCTGCTGGCGCTGGTGCCGTTGAACACCTGGGCAATCTTTTATAACGGCCTTTTGGAATTCACGCAGTGCGCCACGATGGATGTCAACGGCCCCGTGCAGGCCAACGGCAACATCTATGTCGGCACTTCAGCCTCCCTGACCTTCAACAGTCCGGTCAACACCACCGGCACCTTGACGGCTCCGGCGGATGATGGTTTAAGTGCTTTTGCCGCCGGCTCCTGGGGCACCACCTTCAACGCCACGCCGCAATACACCACCAACGTCGCCGCCGTCACGGTGTCGCTCAGCATGACCAATTCGCATTTTATCATCGATATGCCGCCGGCGGGCGAAGACCCGACCTCCACCACCGGCTCGCAGCGGCTTTACAACCAGGCGCAGATGATCCTTATCGTGACCAACGACATCAACGGAGCCTCCAATCCCATGGTGCTGCTCACGTTACAGATCGGCGCGAACGGCAACGTGAATGGCAGCGACTCCGCGAAAGCCGTCTATTCTTACACCAACTCCTCGCCAACAGCATTGAGCACCAACCTGCCCTTCTTGAGCCTGACCAACAGAACTTATGACCAGCGTGAATATGACACCAACTTGTTCACGCAAATTGACGTGGGCAAGCTGGCCACTTGGAGCGCAACCAATTCTCTCGTGCAGGGCAAACTGTCTGCGGCGTCGGGAATTTATCCGGCACTTGTATATGTGGCCGACCGACGGAGCTATAATTCCCGCCAGCTCCCGGCGGTGCGTCTGGTGAACGGGGCACAGTTGCCGGCCAATGGGAACCTGGGCTTCTCCGTGGCCACGCCCGATCCGCTTTATGTCTTGGGCAACTACAACACACAAATTTCCGGCAGCGCAGCAAACGCCTCCGCCGCGACCACCAACACGAGTTACACCGTGCCCGCCGCCCTGTTCTCCGATGCGCTCACGGTGCTTTCGGCGAACTGGAACGACAGCGACGGTTTCACCACCTATGCGCAGAACTCAACTTTTCAAGCTGTTGATGACACCATCAATGCCGCCATCGTCACCGGCACGATGCCCTCCACCGGCATCACCGACACCACTTTCAGCGGCGGCGTCCATAACCTGCCCCGCCTGCTTGAATATTGGAACAACGCAAACCTGTGGCTGAACACCTCGATTCTTCGCCTCTGGGACAGCAACATGGCCACCAACCAATTCCGCAATCCGTATGGCTTCAACCCGACACCGGTGAACCCGTATTACAATCCGCCCCAGCGGCACTACAGCTTCGATCCAAATTTCTTGAACCCGTCCAAGGTGCCGCCGGGCATCCCGCTGGCGCTGGTGCCCATCCGTTTTTCGTGGTGCGTGCCGCCGCCGGCCACCACGAATTACACGGCGTCGCACAATTGATTTCGCCCCGGTCCGCCTACGACCGGGCGGGAGGAATTTTTCAGGACAGCCTTGTCATCCAAAAAGACAGCCGGGCGGGTGACAGGAATTTTTTTGTTTCAAAACAGCGGCACCGAACAACTGACGTGCGCGGGAAGGATTAAAAAAACACTTATCCCGTCCGCCGCGATCGGTTTGGCGCGGCAACTGCTTGGCAAGGGTCGGAAAAAGAAAACCAAAAATCAGTCTTGAAACAAAACTGACCAACCGATAAGAATCACCCATGGGTTTCACCATTCCATTTGCAAATGGAGACACAAGGAAGAAGCGCGCCCAGATCATCGCCGTGGACTTGGGCAGCCGCACCACCAAGGCCGTGCTGCTCGAACGCCGCGGGGAACTCCTCGCCCTCACCCGTTTCGCCCTGCTGGACGCGCCCATCGTGGAAAAGAAAATCTCCCCCGAACTGCTCGCCGACCACCTGCATAACGTGGCCGAGGCGCTCGGCGGCAATGTCAAATACATCGCCGCCGCCGTCGGCCTGGGCGACGCGCTGGTGCGGCAGGTGGAATTGCCGCAGATGCCGCTGGACGAGCTGCGCGCCATCGTGAAGATGAACCACAAGAATTATCTCCAGCAGGACCTGCCGAACCACGCGTTCGACTGCTACATCATCCCACCGCGCCTGAACGACAAGCCCGAGGACGGCAAGGCGGTCTCGGCGGCGCCGAAAAAATTGAAGGTGCTCGCGGCGGCGGCCAAGCAGCAGATCATCGCCGACTTCATGCAGGCCGCCAAGGCGGCGGGCCTGGTGCCGGACGCGCTGGTGCCCGGACTGCTCGGCCCCATCAACGCGTTCGAGAAGGCGCAGCCGGACATTTTTGCCAAGGAGGCCGTGGCACTGGTGGACATCGGCTTCAAGCACACCTCGGTCTGCGTGCTGGATCGCGGCGAGCTGGCGACGAGCCGCACCATCAACATCGGCGGCGACCAGATCACTGCGGGCCTGTCCGAGGCGATGAGCATCAGCTACGCCGAGGCCGAAGGCATCAAGGTGGGCATGGCGCCGGAAATTGAAGTTCACCTGCAGTCGCAGGTGGTGCCGCTGGGCCGCGAAATCCGCGCGTCGCTGGATTTCTTCGAGCATCAGCAAGACCGGCCGGTCTCGGAAATTTATCTGAGCGGCGGCTCGACGCGCTCGGAGATGATTTTGCAGATTCTGCGGTCGGAACTTTTGGTGGAATGCAAGACATGGAACCCGACGGGCTTCCTGCAACTGGCACTGCCGGGGCAGCAGGCCGTGGAGATTGACCACATCGGACCGCAACTGACGGTGGCCATCGGCACCGCGCTGGCGATTTACTGACGCACCTATGCCCATACGAATCAATTTATTGAACGAGGCGCTGGCGGAGGAGGATTTGCGCCGGCGCGACCCGGTGAAGCGCTCGATTTTTATCGGCGCCTTTCTGGTGGCGCTCTCGCTGGTGTGGTTCAGCTCCACCTGGCTGGAATACAAGCTCACACAGCAGCGCAAAAACGCGGTGGACATCGAGATTGACGCGCACACGAACGAGTTTGCGCAGGTGCAGTTCAACCAGAAAAAAATCAATGACGGCATGCGGCAGCTGGACGCGCTGCTGCTGATCAACACGAACCGCTTCCTGCAGGGCAACCTGCTCAACGCGCTCCAGCAGGTCTATGTGCCGAACGTGCAACTGCTGCGCGTCAAACTGGACCAGACCTTCACCCAGACCGCCGGCACGCCGGACAAGACCAATGATTTCGGCGTCGTGGCCGGCCGCCCGCCGACCGTCACGCAGCACATCGTCATGACCCTGGACGCGAAGGACAGCAGCCCCACGCCCGGCGACCAGGTGAACCGCTACAAGGACGCCCTCATACGCAATCCGTTTTTCAAATCAAACCTGAACCCGACCAACAGCGTGAAGCTGACAGCGTTGTCCTCACCGCAAATAGGGTTGAACGGTAAGCCGTTTGTCCCATTCGCGCTGGAGTGCCGGTTTAGCGAGAGGACCTCCCGATGAAACGCCTACCACCAGATAAACGCAACAAACTGGTTCTCGTCCTCGCGGGAACCGCCGGCCTGATCGGCATGGTTTATTTCCTCCTCATCAGCCCGCAGAAGGAGGAGAACCAGAAACTTGGCGCCGCCGAAGCCACCGACCGGGCACGAT
This sequence comes from Limisphaerales bacterium, assembly GCA_003151855.1. Lineage (GTDB taxonomy): Bacteria > Verrucomicrobiota > Verrucomicrobiia > Limisphaerales > UBA11358 > UBA11358. The sequence continues at coordinate 8,675 of PLYV01000329.1, forward strand.
TCCAGCAAATCACGCAGACCATCAAACAGGCCGCCGCGACCAGCGACCGGGTGGCGGAAATTTCGCAGTTGCTCGCCCGCGCCGAAGATGATGCCGCGACCGGCGACGTGTTTGCCTGGACCTACGACACCATCCGGCAGTTCAAAACCCCGCACAAGGTTGATATCACCTCAATAGGCCAACCGGTGCCGTCCGACGTGGATCTGATTGGCAACTCACCCTACAAGCAAATCAAGTTCCAGATTCTCGGCAGCGGCTATTACCACGACATCGGCAAATTCATCGCCGACTTGGAAAATAAATTCCCGCATATGCGCGTGACCGGCCTGGTCATTGACACGTCCGGCGGCCCCGATGTGCAGGGCGAAAAACTTTCCTTCCGCATGGAAATCGCCGCGCTGGTGAAACCGAACGCGTGACCCCATGAAAAAATTTCCCCAACCCTTTCTGCTGGCGGCGCTGGCCACCGGCTTGGCGTGGGCGTCCGGAGCCACGGCGTCAGCGGCGGACACCAAGGCACCGCCTGCCACCAAGGCCATTCCGGAAAAGAAGGCCGCCATCTCCACCGGCTTCGGCAACATCCCGTCCGTGTTTGTCCTGCCCACCAGCGTCCGGGACGGACGCGATCCGTTTTATCCCGAATCCGTCCGCGCCGTGGAGAACGCCATGGCCACGGCACACACCGTGGAGATCACCTCACTGAAGGTTCCCGGCGTCTCCGGCACGCCCGGCCATTTGTTCGCCATCATTAACAACCACACCTTCGCCGTCGGCGAAGAGGGCGACGTGAAAACTGCCGGCGGCCCGGTGCATCTGCGCTGTGTGGAAATCCAGAACAACGTCGTCATCGTGGAAATCAATGGACAACTCCACCGTCTCAACGTGGAACCCTGACGAACCCAGACAACCTAACCAAAAAATCTCCGGCCAAAATTAATTGAACCAACCCATTCAAGCCATGAAAACCATCACCATCCTGCTCCTCACGCTGGCCTGCCTGCTGACCGCCGTGGCGCAAACCAATCCGCCCGCGCCCGCCGACGCCCCTGTCACGAACTCCGTGGCCGTCGCCCCGGCGGCCGATACGAATGCTCCGGTGACACCGCCCGCCGTGGTGGCGGACACCAATGCCGCCGCGACCGCCGCGCCGGCACCGGCAACGGAGCCCGATACCAATGCCGCGACCGCCGGCATCCCGCAGATCAAATTTTCCGACGTGCCAATCACCACGGCGATTGAAAACCTCGCGCGCCTCGCCGGCATCAATTATATGCTGGATCCAAAAATCGGCTACGGCCAGCCGGACGCGAATGGCCAGATCAAAGTGGAGCCGACGCTTTCCATCCGCTGGGAAAACATCACGGCGGAAAGCGCGTTGCTGGCGCTGCTGGACAACTACGGCCTGCAACTGACCCACGACAAGCGCACCGGCATTGACCGCATCACGATGAAGGATCCCACCGCGCCGCCGCCGCTGTTCACGAAGGTCATCCAGTTGAAATACGCCAGTGTTTCCAACCTCGTCGAGCACGCACAATCCGTGCTTTCGGACAAGCGCAGCAAGGTGCTCACGGATCCCCGCACCAGCCAGCTGGTGGTGGTGGCCACCGACCCAGAACAGCAGGCCGTGGAATCGCTCGTGGCCCAGCTCGACAAGCCCACGCGGCAGGTGCTGATCGAAACGCGGCTGGTGGAAATCTCCTCGAACCCCACGACCACAAAGGGTGTGGACTGGAGCGGCACGCTCGCCTCACAGCATGTTAATTTCGGCAACGGCAGCGTATTGGTAGCCAAAGACGGAAAATGGAACACCTCTTACCCCGGAACAGGCACCACGAGTAGTGACGGAGCGGGCGGCACCATCACCACCCCCAGCACCAGCGATCAATCTGGTTCGATTCTAAACACTATCAATCCGTATGGCACCGGTGGCGGCGGCGGTTTAACTTGGAACACGAAGAGCGGCTTTACTCCGGCCACCGGCTTTTTGAATGCTGATGGGTTAAGCGCGGTGCTGTCCTTTTTGAACGCTTCGTCCGACGCGCAGGTAATGTCCACCCCGCGCATCGTGACGCTGGACAACGAGCTGGCCACCATTGAAGTCACCCGCACCTATCCCGTTTTCAACGTGACGGCGAGCACCGCGAATACCACCGCCGGTTCGAGCGTGAACTATTCCAACGTGGGAACCACTTTATATGTTACGCCGCGAATCTCCGCCAACGACTATATCTGGCTCCATGTAATACCGGTGGTTTCCAGCTTCTTCGGCTATGGCACCGGTCCCAATGGCTTGATCGCACCGGAATTTGATTCCCGCAAGATCGAGACCCAAGTGCTGATCCCCAATGCCAACACGCTGGTGCTGGGCGGGCTCGTAAAAGATAATCCCGCAGCCAACTATACCAAGGTTCCGGTGCTGGGCGATATTCCCGGCCTCGGCTTTTTCTTCCGTAGCGAAAACAAATCGTTAGACAAAGACAACCTGCTCATCTTCATCACGCCGACCATCATCAAGGATTCGGATTTTCAAGTCGCCACCAAATCGGGCGATTTTCTCAAGAGCACACCGGAGCGGATGAAGCAGACGATGAATCCCAAGCGCGCCTGGGACAGCCCGGTGCCGCGCGGCAACTGGAGCGATCCCATTCCTGAAGCCTCCCGGTAAACTTTCCGTATTAAAACCAATACAACCATGAATGCCCCAACTTTTCGCGGGTTGTTAAAGAGCCGCTTTGGCCACCTCGCCTGCAGCCTTGGCCTGATGCTGGCGCTGCCCGGCACACACGCCTTCGGCCAGACCACTGTCACTTCCCTGACCGACGCCAACCATGGCCGGGCGGGATTCGTGAACGGCAACACGTTTTCCGCCGCGCAGTTCCACTTCCCGGCGGAGATCGCGCTGGACCCATCCGGCTCGCTGCTCTTCGTCGCCGATGCCACTAACAGTGCGATCCGCATGGTCAACAACCTCGGCAACCGATCCTCCAGCACCACCTTCACCGCCTACAATTCCAAGAATGGCATAAGTCATCCCGTGGGCATTGCGGTGAATTCCGCCACCAATATTTTCATCTTGAACTACGGCAACGGGAAGAACGGCAGCCTGATGGTGTTCGACGGCAACTTATTTATCGGCAATAACGATTACCAACTTCGAATCGTCATCTCCACCAATGCCACGCACCTGACCAACGCGGTGGGCATCAGCTTGGACAGTTCCAACAACGCCTACATCACCATCAAGGGCAATACCGTCATCCGCGTCACGCCCGCCGGCGTGAGCAGCGTCGTCGGTGTCGTCACCAACGCCAAGACCTCGCTGCGCGGGTTGGCCGCTCTCGTGAATGGCAAGCTGGCCATCGCCGACGCGGGCAACCATGGCATCTGGATGATGGATCCGGGCAATACAAATATTTTCAACAACGCAGTCAAGTTCACCGGCTTTCACGGGGCCGGCGACACCAACGGCCCGGCGGCATATGCCGCGTTCAACGGTCCGCAAACGGTGATTCAGGCTGGCAACGGCAAGTTGGTCGTGGCCGATCGATTGAACAACAAGGTCAAGACGGTGGACGCCGATGGCTCCGTCCACCGGCTCTATGGTGTGAAACAGAAATACTGGGGCAAGGTTAACGGACTCGTCACGCTGGGCTGGAATGACGGCACGGTGAACCCGACTGAGTCGCAGGACTTGGTGCAATCCCGGCTGCCTTACGGCTTGGCGCTCGCGGCGGACGGCACGCTCTACGACACGGAAACGTATTACAACATCCTGCGCAAGATCACCGGTTCCGGTTTGACCGCGCCGCCGCCGTCGCCGCCGAATGCGCCAACCATTTTGACAATTGTCACCAATATTGACCAAGTCACCCTGGCAGGTTCGGTGACGCTGACGTGGACGCCGGTTGGCGGAGCGACGAATTATTATGTGAAACGTGCTGACAACAGCGGTGGCCCTTATGTCACCTTGGCCGCGACCGCTGCCACCACTTACACCGACACCAACGTCACCCCCGGCGAGACTTATTATTATGTGGTTTCCGCCTCAAACACCGGCGGCGAAAGCCCGAACTCGGCGGAAGTCAGCACCACCCTGCCCTTCGCGACGCTGGGTGTGCCGCAAATTGGCTATGTGGATTTTCCCGGCCTGACCAACACCTCCGTATTTCACAACGTTCCCATCACCTATGGGATCGCCTACAATGACCTGCAAATTATCATCAAGGGCAACATTGGCACTACCATCTATTACACCAACATCACCTCGGATGGGGTGGTTACCAATTTGAATTACGGCTCAATTCAGGGTGGTTATCAGGACGGCCTATTTTATACCCCCACTGTTTTGCAGCCTTATCTGGTTTCGCCGACCAACGCGCCTTACATGACCATCAAGGCCCATGCCACCGAGCCCGGCTATCCGGACAGCCCGGAAGTGCAGGCATCCTTCCAATTCCGCGCCCACGATCCCTTGGTCAGCGGCAACAATTATTACAGCTTCACCATTGCGGAAATCACCGCCAACGCCAACCTCTTTTACACGCTGGACGGTTCGGATCCACGCACCAACGGGTTGAGTTTGAGTTCCATCGCCACCTACAGCGCCAGCAACAATGTCTGGACGGTCAATCCGCAGGTCGCGATTGTCAGCAACACGCTGTTTCAGGTTTACGCGCTGCGCGACAACTACCAGCCCAGCGCCGTCGTCAGCAACCTGTTCCTGTATGCGAGCGCCAAGGCCAACTCCATGGGCTTCGGCTTTGCCAACGGTCCCGGCTCCAGCCAGTTCATCGCCTCGCCGGGTCAGCACTTTGTGGTGCCGGTCGGAGTCAGCCTGCTGCCGGATGCGCCGCCGATTTACGGTCTCCAGTTCAACCTGACCGTCACGAATCTCGGCCCCAATCCGATTGCCCCCGGCAATATTGATTTTCAATCCTTGCTAGGCAAACCCGACCCCTACGATACCGGTTATTTCTGGTCCATTCCACCGTTTGAATTCATCAGCGACAGCCAGCCCAACAATGACAATAATGCCTTCCTTTACGACGGCGACTGGTATCAGGGCCTGATATTCAATAATACCAACAATGAAAACCTTCTCGGTGTCGGCTGGCTGGAAGTCTATGGCCGCACGAACCTTTACAACACGCTGAGCCAAAACCTGCTCACCTATCCCATCGTGGACGGCAGTGACAGCACCAACTCCACCTCGCAAGTTGTCGTGGGCGGCTATTTCATCGGCATCCCCACCAACGCCACCGGCGGCGATGTCTATCAAATTCAAATCGGACGCCCGTCGGCAACCACCTTCCCGCGCATTGGCTATGGCTTGCCGGTGTTCCTCAACGCCCCTGCCGACACCAACCTCGTCGGCCCCGGCACCTTCAACGCGCTCAAGGACGTGACCATCGGCTACAAAAAATATCTCGTCGGCGATGTCTATCCCGCCAACTGGTATAACGCCGGCGACTTCGGCTCGTCGAACCTCGTCAACATTGATGTCATCCGGGTGTTCGACTTCGCCGCATATCCGGTCGCCTCGCCGCCGCTCACCTCCGACCTGTTTGACGCGCTCGATTCCTGCGGCAATTTTGGCTACGACAGCGGACTGGGCTATTATACCAATGCGGCCACCTATCCGCAGACCATTGTCCTGACTGGTGCCATCACCAACTACACCTCCACTTACAGCACCAATGGTTCCGCCATCGCGGCTAATGTTCCAAGCTCTATTCAGAACTTTACCAGCATCGTTTACATGACGACCTATTATGTTGACGTGCCCTACTACATCACCAACATCAATAATGCCGACATCGCGCCGCCCGGCCAGCCCACGACCAACGTGACCCAAACCAGTTACCAGGCGTTCATCCCGCCGGCGGTAACCACGTTGTTCAATGGCAACGCCACCAATGAGATTGACCAAATCGCCTTTGGTGACGGCGTGCTGGATGTCTGCGACGTCTATGTCACCTTCCGGCGCTCCTTGGATTCCAGCCTGACTTGGTATGAACGCTTCTGGACCAACGGCCAGCGCGTCGCTGACACCGACCTGCCTAACCACGCACAAGTTGCCATCAAAGCCTCCTCCGCCAGCATGATGACGCCGGTCACCAAGGCCTCGAAGGTCGCCGTGCCGCCGCAGGTTGTTTTCACCGCCGGCAACACCAATATTTCGGCGGGAAAAGTGGTAAAGATTCCGATCACCGCCACCGTCTCCGGCAGCTATTCGCTCCGCCTGCTCATGCTCAACCTCTCCGTGGTGCCGCTGGCCGACACGCCGTCGCTCACAGTTCCGGTCACGTTCAAACAGTCGGCCACCGCCCTTGGCACACCCGAACTCTCTGACTCCACCGGCAACGGCAACTATGCCGCCGTCTGGTTGAATGACCCAAGCAAAGGTGCCACTGGAAAAGGCTACACCAACACCGTCACGCTCGGCACCCTATCCGTGACCATCCCAGCCAACGCGCCCCATGGCGGCGGCTACGGCGTCATCTTCGACCACGCCTCCGCCTCGCCCAACGGGCTGGCCTCGTTCCCGAATCAGACCGTGGCCGGCACCATCACCATCAAATAAATCTGGCAATATAAACATCAACGGCGTGCCGAGTAGGCACGCCGTTTTTCATTCAGTCAGTTCTTCCAACTTATTTTTCCGCTACCACGCGCCGCAAATATTCAAAAGCAAACAGCCCGCTGTCATGCCCGTCCGCCCACACGGGCGCGATGGCGTAACCGCCGATGCTTTTCAGCCGCACGAGTTGAAAAGCGTTTGCCGCATATGGCTTCTCCGGGTTTTTATAGACGTTCCCGAGAATGTCCGTCTCGCCTTTGCAGCCGGCGCACGGACAAGCGCGCCGCAGATTTTCCAGCAAGATGAAATCCTCCCGCCCGTCATCCCATCTGATGGCGAGTTCGTTGCCGATGTGTTGGATATCCAGCGGTCGCATCAGTGTTTTTTCAACAAGCGTTCAAAGGCCGCCAAGGTTTCCGGGCTGACGTGATGCTCAATCCCCTCGGCATCCAGCTCGGCCGTCTTTTTGGAAATACCCAGCGATTGCAAATAGGCAACCACGGTTTCGTGGCGGCGTTTACATTCATCTGCCAGCCGGCTGCCATTGCCGGTCAGAAAAATTGCCCGGTAGGGCCGCGTGTTCACATAACCCGCCTTCTGCAAACGTGCCAGCGTGCGGTTCACCGTCACATGGGTCACGCCCAGCCGCCGGGCCAGGTCCACCACCCGGGCCTCGCC
>PLYV01000202.1:0-3194 GCA_003151855.1 Limisphaerales bacterium
GCCGGGCACGATTGAGTGGGAGTGATCAAGATGAAATCACTAAAACAGCAAGCGATAAGCCTTGGTAAATATCCAATAACTATTCGTGGGGCAAAAATTGGAATTTCAACTTGGACAATCCAATTTCCATCATGGACAGGCGCTGAACTTTCTCGGTCGGTAGCTGGAACATATCGAAATAAGGCGCTTGTAAATTATTTCGGAGAACCACTCTTTGGCGAACTTGCCGTCCTGCGTTGGCTAGAAAAAGATGGGTGGGAAGGAGTTTGGGTTGACACTTTTCACAGCAGCCGAACAGAAAAATTATATTGGAAAGGATTGCTGGACAGAACCGCCCCTTGTTCTTTGCCTCCAAAAGCAAAGAAGCTTTACGAAAAAATCATGTCGAACCATCCGAAGGATGGCGGATTCTTCGATGTTTTTGCGTGGCGCAAAGGCAAATTCTTATTCGTCGAATATAAAAGCAAAGGCGACCGACTGAACGACAATCAACGTTTGTGGATACGTTCGGCGATAAATTCCGGCATCTCACCAAGTTCATTGGTGATTGTGGAATATCTCAAGCGAGCCAAGTAATTTTCCCAGCGAACACTCGCTTGAACGGTGTTCGCTACCCATCTCCCGCATTTCGCCGCTGCTGATTCTGGTCACGCGCCCGACCTTGCTCCCGCCGCCGCCAGTTGCCCATTTCAAAAAATCTGCCGCCGCTACCTTCGTGGCGGCGCGTTGAAATTCAGCAGGTAGTGGCCATGCACCCGCCGCTTGACGCGGTCCACGATGACGGCCACGAAGACGTTCGGCCAGATTGAGGGAATCAGCACCTGGTCATGGCGGCCGTTCTCGGTGCGGAACACGTCCGCCACGATCCGGTTGTAAAACACCTGCGGCGACACCTGCACGTCCGGGCCGGCATCATGGACGTAGGCCCACACATCGGCCACGCCATCGGCCCGCGCGGTCACGTTCGTCAACCGGCCGCGCATCGTCGCCAAGTATTCGTCTTTGGTCAGCGGCCGAATCTGAATCGGCGGCACCCCATTGGATCCTGCATCCGTGGTCGGCTCCTGATCATTGCTGTTCACGCGCTCGAAATTGCGTCCGCCGCCGCCGGTTGTCCATCCCATTTTGGAATTGTTTGAATGCTCCGGTCAAAAGCGCCAGAGCAACGGCGCAGTCCAAAAGCGTTTTGCGCGGTGCGTTTCGGCGACGCGGCGAAGCTGGCGGAGCGAATTCCGAAAGATTAGGTTGAACCACGCAGCGAACGGTGGTTGCCTTGCATAAATTGTGAAACCCTTTTTCACCGGCCCGGTGGTCAAAACCGAATTGCTCGTCGTGATGCTGGAAAAACATGGCATCGCCGCCACGCAGGAATTTGCGGATCCCGCCGCGCCGGACGACGGCGATTTGGACCGGCTCGCCCACGTCCTGGTTCCCGAGGCGGATTACGAACGCGCCCGCCAGTTATTTTTCGTCGGACGCGAGGACGAGCTTTGATTTCAGAGCGGGCGGGCGGCGTGGTTTTTGCACGGATTGCGTGAGCCTCACGCTTCAGCGGGATGCCGGCCGCGTGATTTCCCAATGAATTCAGCGTGGCATGCCGCGTGCTAAAAGTCCGGCATGAAGCCCGCGAAATCCAGCCGCCCGGCGGGAGCGTTCACGCTGGTGGAACTGCTGACGGTTATTGCCATCATTGGGATTCTGGCCGCGCTGCTGCTGCCGGCGTTGCAACGCGGCAAAGACCGCGCCAAACGGGTCTGGTGCGAAAACAACCTGGCGCAGATGGGGATTGCGTTCCACAGCTTCGCCCACGATCACAACAGCAAATTCCCCGCCCAGGTGCCGCTGGCCGATGGCGGCGCGGACGGGCTGGTGGTCAATGGGGTGGCGGTGCATTCCGGCTTCGATTATGTGTTCCTCAATTTTCAGGCGCTGGCCAGCGAACTGGGCACGCCCAAAATTTTGATCTGCCCGACCGACACCCGTTGGCCGGCGGCCAATTTTACCAGTTTGAGGAATACGAACCTGAGCTATTTCATAGGCTACAATGCGGATTACAACCAGCCGACCGACGTCCTGGCCGGCGACCGCAACCTGATCAGCCTCCCCGACCTGACCGTTTACAACGGCTCCGGTCAGCCATTGCGCTGGTCGGGCATCATGCATCACTTCAAGGGCAACGTGCTGTTTGCCGACGGTCACGTCGAGGAATGGAGCGGTCACCAGTCCGGCGGACAGGTCGGCAGCAGTGGTTCTGCCCTGCCGGCCGGCGGCAGCGACCGCCGCCAACCCGCCGGCCAGCCGGAATTATTCAGTCCACCGCCGGCCCCTCAAAATGTTTTCACCTCGGGACAGCCGGCTTACGCGGGCGTTGCCGCCACCAATCCAGCCGCCAGCGCCACGACGGCGCCTTCATCGCCAAGAGCCGATTCCAATGCGTCCGCCGGCCGGCACGGTTCAAAAGAAAATCTCCCGGTCGCAATTTCCTGGCAGGAGGCTTCCAATCCGCCCGTTGAAAAAATGCCCGGCCCGACGAATGCCAGCGGCGGCGTCCTCTCCAGCCCCAGCGCGGAGGAGCCGGAAATGTCACCGTTCAACCAGCGGCTCACCACCTGCCTGCGCCGCCTGCTGGGCGGGAGCTACCTGCTGTGGCTCCTGCTGCTCCTGCTATTTCTGGCCCGCAAGATTTGGCGCTGGTGGCGCGACCGGCACCGATAATCCGGCTGGCTTAAACCGTGCGGTTGCGGTATTTTCCGCCGCCATGTTCGACCTCGTCAAGCCACAGATCGCCACCGCTGCGGACAAGCTCACGCACCTGCGGAGGTTTCTTTGACGTCGCCAAATTGAACCAACGCCTCGCCGAATTGGAATCCCTGATGACCGGCGAAACTTTCTGGAACAACAACGAGACCGCCCAGAAAGTCATCAGCGAGGTCAACGATATCAAAGGCAAGCTCGATCCGCTGACGCGCTTCGGCAAATCGGTCGAGGATTTGCAGGTCATGCTCGAACTCGCCGCCGCCGAGCCGGAACCGACCCACGCGCAGCACGAGGCCGAGATGACGCGCGACACGGAAAAACTACTCGCCGACCTCGACACGTTCGAGCTGAAAACTTTCTTGAGCGGCCCGCACGACAAGTGCAACTGCATCTTCACCATCAACGCCGGTGCCGGCGGCACCGAGGCGCAGGACTGG
>PLYV01000202.1:3280-3528 GCA_003151855.1 Limisphaerales bacterium
CGTTCCGGCGGCAAAGGCGGCCAGAACGTGAACAAGGTGGAAACCGCCGTGCGCCTGACGCACATCCCGACCGGCCTCGTCGCCGCGTCCCAAGCCCAGCGCAGTCAGGTGCAGAACGAAGCCACGGCAATGGCGATGTTGATCTCCAAGCTCTACGCGCTGAAACTGGATCAGGCCAAGGGCGAAATGGAACGGTTCTACGGCGACAAAGGCAGCATCTCGTGGGGCAACCAGATTCGCAGCTACGT
>PLYV01000166.1 GCA_003151855.1 Limisphaerales bacterium
GCGGCTTCAAATTCACCCTGCGCGTTCACGACCTTCGCGCGGCGTTCGCGTTCGGCCTCGGCCGGCTTGGCCATCGCACGCTTCATGCTGGCCGGCAGCGACACTTCCTTCACCTCGACGGACGTGACCTTGATGCCCCACGGCTCGGTCTGCTTGTCAATGATCTCCTGCAATTTCAGGTTGATGACATCGCGCTGGGACAGCAGTTCGTCCAGCGCCGACTGGCCGAGCACGCTGCGCAAGGTCGTCTGGCCGATGAGCGANNTCCACCGTGGCCGGCACGTTGTCCTTGGTCATGATCTCCTGCTTGGGCACGTCAATCGTCACCACGCGCAAATCCATCTTCACCATCTTGTCAATGATCGGAATCAGAAAAATCAGCCCCGGCCCCTTCGCGCCCTGCAATTTACCGAGCCGGAAAATCACGCCGCGCTCGTATTCGCGCAGAATGCGGATGGCCTGCGGCAAAACAAAGACGACCAGGATGACCGTGACGGCGATGATCGAGTAGAAGCCGCCTTTAATAATCAGACCGATGAGTTGTTCCATATTTTTTTTGATTTAGTTTTTTGGTTTTACCTGCAAAGTCAATCCGCTGACGCCGGTGATTTCCACCGGCTGGCCGGCTTCCACCGGCGTCGCGCTCACGGCGTTCCAGAGTTCGCCTTCAATGAAAACTTTTCCGCCCGTCGAATCAATCCGCGATTGCGCATTCACAATTTTTCCGATCATCGTGCCGGTGCCGGTCTGCGCCGGCTTGAACTGCGCGCCGATGCCTTTGCCGACGATAAAAATGAAAAACAACGCCGTCAGCGCCGTCGCTGGCAGAATCCACGCGAGCGACAGCCGGTAGCCGGGGCCGCCGTGGTTGAACAGCATCAGTGCGCCGAGGAAAAACGCGATGATGCCACCGGTGGTCAGCACGCCGTGCGTCGAGGCGAACACGTCCGCGATGAACAGCAGCACCGCCAGCCCGATGAGCAGCAAGCCCGCGATGTTGACCGGCAGGATCGCCGACATATAAAGCACCAGCACCAGCGCAATCGCGCCGACCACGCCGGGCAGAATCGCGCCGGGGCTGCTCAGTTCGCCGATGAAGCCGTAAATCACCATCAGCATCAGGATGAACATCACTTCCGGCCGCAGGAAAATCTGCGCGAAGCGTTCCCACGTCAGCATCGGAATCTCCACGACGGCGGCGTTCGCGGTGTGCAGCGTTTTTTCGCCGCAGACGTGACCGTCGAGTTGTTTCAGCAAATCCGGCATATCGTCGGCGAGCAGGTCCACGACATTTTTGTCCAACGCGTCCTCGGCGGTGATGGATTCGCTGGCGCGCACGGAGGCGATGGCCCAATCCACATTGCGATGCCGCTTGTCGGCGATGGATTTCGCGAACGCGGCGGTGTCGTTCTCAATTTTCTTGGTCATCGTGTCGTCGGTTTTTTCCACCTGGCCGGATGCGCCGAGTTCCACCGGATGCGCCGCGCCGATGCGCGTGTGCGGAGCCATCACCGCCACGTCCGCCGCCATCGTGATGAAAACTCCCGCGCTGCCCGCGCGCGCCGGCGCTGGCGCGACGTAAACGACCGTGGGAATTTTGGCGTCGTAAATTTTCTGGACGATTTGTTCCGTGGAATCGAGGAGACCGCCGGGAGTGTCGAGCTGGATGATGAGGCATTCGTCGTTTTGCGCGGCGGCAACTTCGAGCGCGCGGCCGATGAAGCTGGACGTCGCCGGCCCGATGGCGCCATTGATTTTGATCAGCCCGACTTGTGCAGCGCGAGCCGTCACTCCGAGGAGCAATCCCAAAACCGCGATGGCCAGATAACGACGCATGGTTTTGCCTTTCGCTGCTAACTTAACAAAAGCCATCGCCTTAGCAACGGAAACTTATCGCCGTCCGCCCGGCAATTTTACCTTTTCTTTCGCGGCCCGAAGTTTAATTTGCCGGACGCAAATGGCCTTGAAACTGTTCAATACGCTGACCCGCTCGGTTCAGGAATTCGTCCCGCTCGACCCGCAGAAGAAAAAAGTCGGAATGTATTGCTGCGGCCCGACCGTCTATGACTTCGCGCACATCGGCAACTGGCGCACCTTCGTCTTCGCCGATCTCGTCCGTCGCACGCTGGAATTTTCCGGCTACGACGTGACGCACGTCATGAACATCACTGACGTGGAGGACAAAATCATCAAGCGCGTCCGTGAGCAGAAAACCACGCTGCGCGAGTTCACCGGCAAATTTGAAGCTGCTTTTCTCGACGACCTGAAAGCGCTCGGCTGCCGCGAGCCGCACGTCAAACCGCGCGCCACCGAACACATCGCCGAAATCATCGCGCTCATCGAAAAACTTGTCGCGCGCGGCGTGGCTTACAAGGCGGCGGACGGCTCGGTCTATTTTTCCATCGAGAAATATCGCGGCTGCGGCTGCTGCTACGGCCAGTTGCTGAAACTGAATTTGGATGAGATGCGCGCCGGCGAGCGCGTCGCCTCGGACGAATACGAGAAAGAATCCGTCGCCGATTTCGCGCTCTGGAAAGCCCGCGTGCCGGATGACGGCGATGTATTCTGGCCAAGTCCATTCGGCGAAGGCCGGCCCGGCTGGCACATCGAGTGCAGCGCCATGAGCATCAAGGCGCTCGGCGAGACGTTTGACCTGCACCTCGGCGGTGAGGATCTGAAATTTCCGCATCACGAGGACGAGATCGCCCAGAGCGAAGGCGCGACCGGCAAGCCGTTCGTGAAATTCTGGCTGCACGGCGCGCACCTGTTGGTCGAGGGAAAAAAGATGAGCAAGTCGCTCGGAAATTTCTTTACGCTGCGCGATCTGCTGGCGAAAGGTTTCACCGGCCGCGAAGTGCGTTATCTGCTGCTCACGTCGCATTACCGTGAGACGTTCAACTTCACGCTTGACGGCCTGCACGGCGCGAAGACCGCGCTGGCGCGGATTGATGAATGTATCAGCAAGTTGCGGGACATGGCCGCAGGCAAAATCGAACAGGCGGACGACGTGTATCTCGGGCAATTTCGTGATTCTCTCGAAGACGATCTAAATATTTCTGCTGTTTGGGGCAAAATTTATGAATGGATTCGGCAAACAAACAAAGAGATGGATTCAGTTCCGCCAGTTATGCGTTCATTCTGGGCTGCAAGGCGTTTAGCTACTTGGGATAAAATTGATTCCGTTCTCGGTGTCGGAGTGAAGGCGGAGGCGGAAGCTCCCGCCGAAATCTCCGCGCTCGCCGCCGCGCGCGCCGAGGCCAAGAAGGCGAAGGATTTCAAGCGCGCCGATGCCATCCGCGATGAATTGAAAGCCAAAGGCTGGGTCATCGAAGACACGCCGAAAGGAATAAAATTGAAAAAGATTTGATTTACTCGGCGACGCGTTCGGGGTAAATCGCTGGCGGGATTATGACAAAAGGCTTGTTCATCACATTCGAAGGCACCGA
>PLYV01000173.1:0-828 GCA_003151855.1 Limisphaerales bacterium
GCATCATCGCCGCGCAGTCCATCGGCGAACCCGGCACGAAGCTCACGATGCGCACGTTCCATACGGGCGGTGTCGCGGCGGGCGTGTTCAAACAGCCGCAGATCAAGTCGAAGAACGACGGTATCATCAAATACAACGATCTTCGCTCGGTCGAACTGGAAGATGGCAACAACATCGTTTTGAACAAGAACGGTTCCATCCAGATTCTCGGCGAAGACGGCCGCGAACTGGAAGTCCACACCATCGTCATCGGCGCGGTCATTTCCGCGAAGGATGGCGGCAAGGTGAAGAAGGGCGACACGTTCGTCCAATGGGATCCGCACAATGTGCCGATTCTCTCCGAGAAGGCTGGTAAAGTTAAATTCCATGACATCATCGAAGGTGTGACGATGAAACAGGAAGTGGACGAAGCCACCGGTGAAGAATCCATGGTCGTCATTGACCACAAGGAAGATTTGCATCCGCAGATCATCATGCACGACGACAGCGGTGAAGTCGTGGCGAACTACCCGATTCCCTCCGGCGCGCACATCGTTGTCAACGAAGCTGACAAGATTGTGCCCGGCACGCTCATCGCCAAGACGCCGCGCAAACAGGCCAAGACCCGCGACATCACGGGCGGTCTGCCGCGCGTGGCCGAGTTGTTCGAAGCCCGCCGCCCGAAAGACGCGTCGGAAATCTCCAAGATTGACGGTATCGCGGACTTCGGTCCGAGCGTGCGCGGCAAGCGCTGCGTGCTCATCACGGACCCGGTGACGAAATTGCAGGAAGAGCATCTCATCCCGATCGGCAAGCACGTCATTGTGTTCAAGGGCGACCTGGTCAAGA
>PLYV01000173.1:839-27429 GCA_003151855.1 Limisphaerales bacterium
CAGTTCCTCTGGGGCGAACAGGTGGACAAGCTGGAATTCGAGGCTGAAAACGAGGCCGTGGAGAAAAAGGGCGGCAAGCCGGCGGAAGCCGTGCCGGTGCTGCTTGGCATCACCAAGGCGTCGCTCGAAACCGACAGCTTCCTCAGCGCCGCGTCGTTCCAAGATACGACCCGCGTGCTCACCGAGGCCGCGACGCGTTCCAAGATTGACTCGCTGCGCGGGTTCAAGGAAAACGTCATCATGGGTCACATCATCCCGGCGGGCACCGGCTTTGACCGCCACCGCAAGGTGAAGCTCAATCCGCTGGTGGAATTGCCGGAAGAGCCGGAGCCGACTGAAGCCGAAGCCTCGGCGGAAGCGGAAAATCCGCTGCTGGCCTGACAATAAATTAACGACAAGGCGTCCGATGAAAATCGGACGCCTTTTTTAATTTCAATTCAGGAAAGCTGTTTGATTGGCGCGCAACAATCTTTCAGGCCTTGTTTGAATTGGCTTTTCTCCGTGGCGCAAATACGCCACTTTGCGGGCGGTCATATCCATTGAAAACGCTGCATAAATATCTCGTCGGTCAGGTGTTCATCGCGCTGCTGCTCACCGTGGCGGTGTTCACCGCCGTGCTGCTCGTCGGCAACGGTCTGCGCGACATCCTGCTGCTGCTGACCGTCACGCACGTCAGCCTGATGTTTCTGGTGCGCGCGATTCTCTATCTGATTCCCTTCGTGTGGGTGTTCGCGTTGCCGATGGGGATGCTTACGGCCACGCTGCTGGTCTTTGGCCGGTTCAGCGCCGATCAGGAGCTGACCGCCGCGCGCGCGAGCGGTGTGAGTCTGCTGTCGCTCATCACGCCGGTGCTGCTGTTGAGCCTGCTGTGCTGCACGTTGAGCGCGTGGTTCAACGTCGAGCTGGGGCCGCGCTGCCGCATGGCCTACCGGGGGATGTTTCTGGAAATCTCGTCGTCGCTGATGAACGGGCAGTTGCCGGAAGGCCGCTTCATCCGCAATTTCCCCGGCTATATTTTCTTCGTTGAAAAGAACGACGGCGGCAAATTGGAAAACGTGATGATTTACCGCCTGCAAAACGAAACCAACGTGGACATGACGATACACGCGACGCGCGGCCAAATGAATCCGGAACGTGCGAGCAACCAACTCGCGCTGGATTTGTATGATGCCCGCATCGTCAACTTCACCACGCGGGACGTCACGAACGTCTTCACCCACATCTCTTCATCGCCAATGTTGACGATGAATTTCAGCATGAACGCCATCACCAACCGGGCGCCGCCGCCGCGCATCAGCGACATGACATTTTTGCAACTGCGGCAGGAACTGCATTCGCTGGAAACGATGAAGCTGACAATCTCCACGAACGTCGCGGCCTCGCCGGAAGCCCAGATGAAATTTCTGCAACAGCGGCAGCAAACGCTGCTGGAATCCGTGCGCGTGGAGATGCACCGGGAAATCGCCTTTTCATTCGCGTGCTTTGGCTTCACGCTCATCGGCATTCCGCTGGGCATCCGGATGCACCGGCGCGAGACCAATATCGGCATCGCCATCGCGCTCGTGCTGGTGGTGGTGTATTACGCCTTCATCATGCTTGGCGAATCGCTGTCGTCGCACCCGGCATGGCACCCGCACCTCATTTTGTGGCTGCCGAATTTCCTGTTTCAAGCCATCGGCGCGGTGCTGCTCTGGCGGGCGAACAAGGGAATCTGAAAATTATTTTACCGGCCGCCGGAACACTTTTCCCATTTCCGCCTGGTCGGTCGGCTTCACCAGGATTTCGTCAATGTTGACGTGTGGCGGGCGGCTGGCAACCCAGACCATGATTTCCGCGATGTCCTCCGCCGTGAGCGGATTCATGCCCGCGTAAACGTCGTCGGCCTTCTTTTTGTCGCCCTTGAAGCGCACCACGGAAAATTCCGTCTCCGCCAGCCCTGGATCAATCGTCCCGACACGGATGCCGGTGCCGAGCAGTTCATGGCGCAGCACTCGCGTAACGGCGAGTTCGCCAGCCTTGGCCGCGCAATACGCCGCCGCCCCGGCATAGGCGGTGCGCCCGGCAATGGAGCCGATGTTAAGAATGCTCGCGCCGGCATCGGGCGGCATCAGCGGCAGCGCCGCGCGCGTGACGCGGAGCAATCCGAGGACGTTGGTCTGCAACGTGGTTTCCCAATCGGCGTCCTTGCCCGCCGCCACGGAATCGAGGCCGTGCGCGCCGCCGGCGTTGTTGACCAGGACGTGCAGATTTCCCGCCGCCGATTTCCGCCGGCCAATCTTTGTTTTCACCCACGCCATGAAAGTTTTGACGCTGGCGGTGCTGCTCACATCAAGCTCGTGAAAATGTGCGGCGGCGGCACCGGCCTTGACGGCGCGGGCCGCGACTTTTTCCAGTCGGTCAATGCGCCGCGCGCCGAGCAGCAGTTTTGCGCCCTCGGCGGCAAATGCCCGCGCCGCCGCCGCGCCGAAGCCGCTGGAAGCGCCGGTGATGAGCACCCATTTGTTTTTCAAAGAATATTTCATGCGAGTTGTCATTCTTGCTGGCCGGATTTTGGCGTGCCGTCTTGGCTGTGAAATTTGAACAAGCTGGAAATTTTGTCGAACAATAATCCCACGATCAGCGCACAAAGGCAGCCAATGATGACCGCGACGACGCGGTCAAGCGAGCTGTGCCATTTGCTGTTCTCGCCGATGAGCGTCACGATGATGACGGCAACGAACGCCGGACGCAGCGCATCGTCCTGTTTCAACAAATAGCAGATCAGCCCGGTGACCATGACGCCGATGGCCATGGCCGCGAGCGGTTCGCCGATGACGACGAGCAGCAGCGCGCCGCCGAACGCGCCCGCGAGATTGGCGACAACGCGCAGGAGCGAGGCTTTGAACGAGGCATGGAGATCCGGCTGCGTCACCAGCACGGCGGAAACCGCCGCGACCCAGGGTGCGCCGGGCAGTTCATGAAATTTGTAGGCCAGCGCTGCGATCAGGGCGGCGATGGCGGCCTTGCAGGAAAAGATGACCGCTTCAAAGTGGCGTGGCGGCATGGGAAAATTCCATTTTGTTGAAAAATAAAATCCCCTTGTCAAAAAAGAAACAAGAGGATTTGCCAATTTTATGGATGGTGGAGCCTAGGAGGCTCGAACTCCTGACCTTCTCATTGCGAACGAGACGCTCTACCAACTGAGCTAAGACCCCATCCACCGGACTTTCAATGACTTACAGCTAAATTTTCGCCTCGCAATTTTCTGCTTCTGCACTGCGCTTATACACAGTAGAGTAAGAGCGTATGAAAGCAGCTCACTCACGCACTGGTGTATTTAGCAGAATTGGCGAAAACCTCTACCGCTATACGTCAAGCGGGGTGTATTATGCCCGCTACCGGAATAAGGGCAAGATTTTTCAACACAGTCTGAACACCACTGACCGCGAATTTGCCAAGCGCCAACTCAAGGAGGAACTCAGCAAGATCAACAAGGTTGACCATTCGCTCGGCAAGCTGACTCTCGAAGAATTGTTGAAGCAATATGACGATTCGCTCAACCGGTATGCGGCGAAGACGGCGGCGACCCGGCGGTCAATTTTGAAAATCTTCAAGGAGACGTGGAAGCACGGCCTGGATCTGCCGCTCAAATCCATCAGTGCCGGGCAAATTGAACTTTGGCTGGGCGAGCGGCGGGCAAATTTCAAAAATGCGACCTACAATGAATATGCGCGGTTCATCCGCCACGTTTTTGAACTGGCCGTAAAACTGCGCGCGTTGCCGTCATCACCCGCCGAGGAAATCAAGGGGTTGAAAGTGGAGACACCGATTCGCATCACCCCGACTTGGGAGCAGTTTCAACAAATTGTTGCGTCCATCCGGACGCAGAAATTTAGCGACACCGCTCAAGATTCTGCCGACCTGGTTGAATTCATGGGGTTGTCCGGGGCCGGCACCGCTGAATGTGCCAATCTCAAAGGCGAACACATCCATTTCGAGGCAAACCGCATCACGCTTTACCGGCAGAAAACCGATACCGGATTTTCAATTCCAATTTTTCCGCAGCTACTTCCCTTCTTGAAACGGTTGAAGGAAAAAGGAAACATCAAACAAGGTCAAAAGGTGTTCCGCGTCGAAAGCCCGAAGAAAGCTTTGGCGGCAGCGTGTGAGCGTCTTGGCTTTCCCGGATTCAGCCCGCGATCTCTCAGAAGATGCTTCATCACCAGAGCCATTGAATTGGGCGTTGATTTCAAAACCATCGCTTCATGGCAAGGACATCGTGATGGTGGGGTTTTGATTGCAAAAACCTATAGCCATTTACGTAACGAACACAGCGATGCGATGGCCCTGCGACTTAAAAGTGGTGCAGCTTGACTTGAAAATAATTACAAAAACATGAAGCCGGATTGACGCGCCCTGCATTCCCAAGCAAACTGCTGCGGGCACCATGAGCACACGCTTTTTCACCAACCTCGGCGAACAAACGCTGTTTAAGAAATTTCAGGGGGTGTTTCAGAATAACCCTGACATTGAGCGGTTCGACGCTCTCGTCGGCTATCTTCGCTCATCCGGCTACTTCGCGCTCCGGCCGTATCTCGAAAAAGTCCCGCACATCCGCATCCTCGTCGGCATCAACGTGGATTCCATCATGGCCGATTACCATCGGCGCGGCCTGCTGTTTCTCGCCGACCCCACCAAGGCGCTGGAAGAATTTCGCGATTGGCTGCGCAAGGATATTCAGGGAGCGGAATATAAGCGCAACGTGGAAACCGGCGTCATCCAGTTCGTTGACGACGTGATTTCCAAGAAAATCGAACTGCGGGCGCATCCCACCAAGCGCCTTCACGCCAAGCTCTATATTTTCCGGCCCAAGGGATTCAACGAGCACAAGCCGGGCGCCGTCATCACCGGCTCATCCAACCTGACCGCCGCCGGTATCGGCGTCGAGGATCAGGTGAGCAATTACGAGTTCAACGTCCTATTGCACGATTACGATGACGTGCAGTTCGCCACGGGTGAATTTGAAAGCTTGTGGAAAGAGTCCGTTGAAATCCTGCCCAAGTTTCTTAAGGAAGTCCGCGACAGCACCTATCTCGCGGCGTCGGTCACGCCGCACGAATTGTATTACAAGCTCCTGCTGGAATACTTCGGCCAGAGCATCGAATACGATCCCAACGCCATCACCGACATGCCGGAAGGCTACAAGCGCCTCAGCTATCAGGTGGATGCGGTGACCAGCGGCTTCCGGTTGCTGGAAAAGCACGGTGGTTTTTTTCTCGCGGATGTCGTCGGCTTGGGCAAGACGATGATCGCCACGCTCATCGCCAAGAAATTCTTTTTCTACAACGGTTTCCCGGAGCACCGCTCGCATACGCTCATCGTCGTGCCGCCGGCTGTCGAGGATAGCTGGCGCGAAACCGCCAAGGAACAATTCCGGCTCGATAACTGCGACATTATTACCAACGGCAGCTTGCACAAGATCAAGCGCCCGGAAAAATACGACCTCGTCATCGTGGACGAGGCGCACAAGTTCCGCAATGACACCGCCGAGGCGTTCGATGAATTACAGCGCATCTGCAAATCACCCACGCAGCATTTCCTGCCGGATGGCTCGCGGGCATCCAAGCGCGTCATCCTTGTCAGCGCCACGCCGTTGAACAATCGCCCCGATGACATTCGCAATCTGATTTCGCTGTTCCAGGATTTGAAGGATTCGACGTTGAGCATCGCCAACCTGCAGCATTTTTTCGCTCGCTGCCAGAAGGCGTATCTGGAAGCGCACCGCGAAACCGACCCCGAAGTGGCGCGGCAAAAAGTTAAAACCATTTACGAACTCATCCGCACCAAGATCATTTCCGAAGTCACCGTGCGCCGCACGCGCAACGACCTGAAGGAGCACGACGATTACAAGCTGGACCTCGCAACCCAGGGCGTCATCTTCCCGCAGATCGAGCCGCCGCGCAAAATTCTCTACCCGCTGTCGCCCGCGCTCGAAGACCTTTACGACCGCACCATGATGCTGTTGTCGCGGATGGATGGCGGTGGGCTGACCTACAATCGCTATCGCGCCATCGGCTTTTTGAAGCCGGAGAAAAAGCGCAAATATCAGAACGCCGACCGGATTTCCGCGCAACTTGCCGTCATCATGCGCACGTTGCTGGTGAAGCGCCTCGACAGCAGTTTCCATGCGTTCCGGGAATCGCTCCGCCGCTTCCGCGATGCCACCGGCATCATGCGCGATATGTTCGCGCGCGGCACAATTTACATCGCGCCGAATCTCAATGTCACCGAGTTCATGATGGAGGGCCGCGAGGAGGAACTCATCGCCAAGATCGCCGAGCGCCAGCCCACTGACCCGACCATTGAAATTTGTTCGCCATCGGATTTCGAGGCGGGCTTCATGGAAGGCATCGAAAAAGACTGGCAGCGACTCGACGAACTCTACGCCGAATGGATGCGGGTTAAGGAAGATCCCAAGCTCGATGAATTTCTGCTTCACCTGAAAGACGGGTTGTTCGACCCGAAGATAAATCGCCAGCACAAACTGGTGGTCTTTTCAGAATCTAAAGAAACGACGGCCTACCTGTTGGGCAAACTGACCCAGGCCGGCTACAAGCGGCTGCTCACCGTCAGTTCGGAAAACCGTGCCGAGCGGATGCCGCTCGTCCGTGCGAACTTTGACGCCAACTTCAAGGAACAGGCCAACGACTACGACATTCTGATTTCCACGGAAGTCTTGGCCGAAGGCGTGAACCTGCACCGCGCCAACGTGATCGTGAACTACGACACGCCCTGGAACTCAACCCGCCTGATGCAACGCGTCGGTCGTGTGAACCGCATCGGCTCGGTCGCACCTAATATCTATATCTACAATTTCTATCCCACGGCCAAGGTGGACGACGATATTGAGCTGAAAAAGAAGGCCATCATGAAGTTGCAGGCGTTTCACACCGCGCTGGGTGAGGACAGCCAGATTTACTCGGAAACGGAGGAAGTGGACAACTTCGGCCTGTTCGAGCGTTCGCCCGAGGAGGAGGAGCGCGACCAGCGCCTAGCGTTGCTCATGGAGTTGCGCCAGTTCCGGCAGCAGAACCCGGAAGAATTTCGCCGCATCAAGGGTTTGCCGTTGCGGGCGCGTGTGGGGCGGGCGGACAAACCGCGCGCCGGCAGCACCGTCGCCTTCATTCGCAGCCAGCGGCGTGATGCCTTTTATCGCGCCAAGCCGGACGGCACGCTGGACGAAATCAGCCTGCTCGAAGCCGCCGATGAATTTCGCGCGCCCGACCCCAAGGAAAAAGCCATCCCACTTCATGCCGCGCATCACGACCAAATCAATTCGGCCCTGACCAAGTTCAAGGCGTCGGTGGTCGCCGAGGCGTTGCAGGCCGAGACGGTGGACGCCAACCAAGGCCCGAACGAACAGCGGGCGCTGCGGTATCTCGACGGTTTTTCCAGCCTGCCGTTCGTGAACGAGGATGAACGGGCGCTGATTCAGGCGGCCAAGCTCGCCATCCGGCGCGCCCGTTTCCAGAATTTGCAGCGCCAGATCAACCAGCTCCAGCGCTCGACCAAGACAGTCAAGATGACGCCGGCCGCGTTGGCGGATAAACTCATCCAGATTCTCCGCACCTATCCGCTCCAGCAGGACAACGCCACGCCGGTCTCCGCCGCCTCGCGTCCGCTCGACACCACGCCGGACATCATTTTGTCGGAATCCTTTGACCAGCCATGACGCGCGACCAAATCCAATCCGTTCTCCGGCAGACCTATGACCCGCAGCGGTGGTTGGAAGTCTTGCGTGCCATTCTCCCCGGCACGGATGTTTTTGCCAATCCGCAGGCCGTGCCGGCAACCACGCCGGATGCGCCGCAGGCCGTGCAACTTGCTCGCGTCCGGTTGGGCGACCGCAAACAGCTTGCCGTGTTGCAAGTCCGGGTCGGCGACCGCATTGACCTGCTGCGCAATCGCGTCGGCCTGCGCAACCTCGTTGCGCGTTTCATTGACCAGGCCGAATACCACGGCGTGCTGGCCGTGTTTCTGTCGCCGCAAAACGATTTCCGGTTTACGTTCGCCGCCCGCATGGCCGAGTTCGACGATGACGGCAATCTGGTCCGCCGCGAAACCGCACCCCGCCGCTACACCTACGTTCTCGGCCCGAACGAATCCTGTCGCACCGCCGCCGAACGCTTCCTGCAACTGTCGGAAAAAGGCTTGGGTGCCACGATGGAAGACGTCATTGAGGCGTTCTCGGTCGAAAAACTGAACCGCGAATTTTTCTCGGATTTCTCCACCGCGTTCGATCGGGTAAAGTCCGAAATCCAGAAGCGCAACAAGTGGCCGGAGAAAGTTGCCAAGGAAGAAGCGCAAACACTGTTGAATCGCTTGGTCTTCCTTTATTTCGTCCAGCGCAAGGGCTGGTTGAATCGCCAGCGCGATTATTTGTTCCGCAATTTCGGCCGGTTCGCCGACGATGCCGCGAACAAGACCACGTTCATGGAGTCTTTTTTGCGCCCGCTGTTCACCAAGTTGAGCACCGAGGGCACGCAGGCGGACATCCCCGGCCACGACCTGCCGTTTCTTAACGGCGGTCTGTTCGCCGACGAATACGGCGACGAGCACCACGATGAAGTGGCCCGCCGCCATCACGAGCTTCAAATCAGCAACGGAGTCATCCAATCCGTGTTTGATGACCTGCTGGAGCGCTACAATTTCACCATCCAGGAAGATTCACCGACCAATTACGAGGTCGCCATTGACCCGGAAATGCTCGGCCAGATTTTCGAGGAACTCATCCTTACCAGCGAGGACAGCGAGACGGCGGGCAAATCCAAGCGGCATGATACCGGCAGCCATTACACCCGGCGGCCCATCGTCCATTACTTGTGCCGCGACAGCTTGGCGGCATGGTTGGAAAGCCAGCCGCCGTTCGTTGGCAAAGAAGACGCCCCGCAGCGCGTGCGCAAATTGCTGGCGCTCGACGCCACCGAAGGCATTGACGACGAAACCCGCAATGCGTTGAAGGAAATTCTCACGCCGGACGAAGCCGCCATCTTGCTGGACCGGCTGTTTGAACTGCGCGCCTGCGATCCGGCGGTCGGGTCGGGTGCGTTCCCGATGGGACTGCTGCATGAGTTGGTCAATCTCGCCCGGCTGTGTGCCACTCGCGCCGCCGGCAAAGACCCCGTCTTGGGCGATCGCTCGTGGCTCTATGCCACAAAGAAGCGCATCATAGAGCGCGTCATCTACGGCGTGGACATTCAGCCGCAGGCCGTGGACATCTGCAAACTTCGTCTCTGGTTGAGCCTCATGGTGGATTATGAATTGAGCGCCGACCCGGACAACTGCGAAGCCACGTCCTTCCGCAAGGCGCTCAAGGAAATCGAGCCGCTGCCCAACCTTGATTTCAAAATCCGCCGCGCCAACTCCCTCGTGGATTACATCCACGGCGAACCGGTGGAGTTGAAACAGCTTTCCAGCGAAAGCGGCGCGGCCTTCGCGCTGTCCAAACTCAGCACCGCCAAGCGCGAATTTTTCAACGCCCGCACGGCGGCAGCCAAGCGCAAGCTCCGCCTCGACATATACGAGAACATCACCGAACTAGCGAAGATTGAACTCACCCGCGCCCGCACGGACGCCGCCGGCCTTGGTTTCGCGCTGGACGAACGCGACGCCGAGCGCGTTGCCGAGTTGGATAACGGCTTGAAGCAACTCGCCTTGACCACCGCGCAGGTGCGGGCGGCGCGGAAGATGAAGGCGCAGGCGCAGGAAGAAGCGCTGGAGCGCATCCGCGCCCAATTCGACGATCCCGACAAGCCCACGTTCGTCTGGCAGTTGGATTTTGCCGAGGTGTTTCATCGCGATGAAACGCCACGCGGCGATTCCTTGCTGCCCGGCGACAAGCCGGATAAGAGTGGCGCAGTCACAACCCGCAACGGTTTCGACTTGGCCATCGGCAATCCGCCTTACATTCGCATCCAGACGTTGACCAAGAGCGACCCCAAGCTGGCGGCCTACTACAAGCAGCGCTACCAGTCAGCGGGGAAAGGCAATTACGACCTCTACGTCTGCTTCGTTGAACGCGGGTTGGAACTCCTGCACCAGAACGGACAGTTGGCCTACATTCAGCCGCACAAGTTTTTCAACGCGCAATATGGCGAACCGCTGCGCGAACTGCTCGCTAAGGGTAAAAACATGCGCCATGTCGTCCATTTTGGCGATCAGCAGATTTTCCCCGGTGCGACCAATTACGTTTGCCTTTTGTTCCTCGCCAAGGCGGGCGTTGCCAATTGCCGGTTCGTCAAAGTTGACAACTTGAACAACTGGCTTGCGACGCTCGCCGGCACAGAAGCCGACATTCCTGCTGCTAAAATGAATGCACCTGAATGGAATTTTGCCGTTGGCAAAGGTTCGGACTTGTTCGAGAGACTTCAGCAATTGCCAGTCAAGTTGGAACACGTCACCCATCGCATCTTCCAAGGCGTCAAGACAAGTGCCGACAAGATTTACATCGTCGAGGAACTGAACCGGACTAAAAAATCCGTTAGAATATTTTCGCCACATACCGAAAAAGAACATGAGCTTGAGCCCGACCTTCTTCACCCGCTAATCAAAGGTGGCGACAGTAAAGCATTCACCTTATCGCGGACACAGCGCCTCATCCTTTTTCCTTACGAGAAAGGAAGCGATGGCGACTCAGCCCTCATTCCGGCAGCAGCAATCAAAAAACGGTTTCCGCTCACATGGGCGTATCTCGAAGAGAATCGCGATTATCTTGCCGGACGTGAAGACGGACGTATGGAACACGATGGTTGGCATGGATACATTTATCCCAAGGCGCTTGATGTAATGCCGCTCCCAAAGATATTTACCCCGGACATCGCACCCCGCGCAGCCTTTTCTTACGATCCAACTGGAGAGGTCTTTTTCACCGGTGGAGTCGCTGGCGGTTACGGTCTTTTGCCCAAACCGCCCATGTGTGCTGAAATGCTTCTGGGCATTTTGAACAGCACAGTGCTCGATTTTTATCACCATCGCATCGCATCGCAGATGCGCGGTGGGTGGTTCAGTTACGAATCTCGCTTCATCAAAAATCTTCCAATTGCCCCCTCATCACCTGCACAACAGGCCGTTCTTATTCGATTGTCCGAATGGCTCTTGTGGTTGCACGCGCAGCCGAGTGTGGCCGAAAGCTCACGGGAACATCCGGTTGATCCCGACATCGCCGCCTACATCGAGCAATGGGTGAACGCGCTGGTTTACGAACTCTATTTTCCCGCCGAAATCCAAGCCGCCGGCCTCCGGTTTTTTGAACTCACCGAGTCGTTGAAGTTGCCCGCGCCCGACTCATTGCCCACCGCCGCCGCCGACCGGCTGGAACGCTTTCGCAAGTTGCACAAGGAGTGGAGTGGTCAGGGCCACCGCCTGCGCATCGCCCTGGACAAACTGCGCACCCTGGACCTCGTCCGCACCATCGAAGGCCAGGCATGAACGGTCGCAGAGAAACATTGTCCAAACCGGTGGCATACGCTATTTATTTGTCGCCGCTCCAAACATGAAAACCGAATTTCTCAAGCCCCGCTTCACGGGTGCCCGGTTCGACGAGCATACCTTGCCCGTGGACGTCGCGCGCGACCTTGCGGCTTACGAGGAACTGGTCATTGAATTGGCCAAGCATCTGTGGCTTGCGGAACATCCGGGCCGCGAGCGCGTGCCGCGCGGTTTTGAAAAAGGTTTCAGCCTCCACTTGGAAGGCATGGTCGAGGAAGGCAGCGCCAAACCACTTTTGTCTTGTGTCGTGGCCGGAGCACTGGCTTTGCAGGGGGGAAACAATGATTATTTTGGTCAGGCGCGCGACTTGATTGCCGACTGTATCAGCGCCAGCACCGCCGGTCAGGCGTTACCAGCCAAATTTCCCAAGGAGCTTTTGGATCATTTCAATGTTTTTGGCCGCTCGTTGCGAGAAGGTGAAACGCTGGAGTTACCGCGAGCCGGCGGTGCGGCACAATTGACCCCGGAACGTCGGAAACAACTGGTGCTGGACGCCCAGCGAGTTTACTCCAAGGACGTGGAATTGACGGGTCGCATTGGTGAAATTGACTGGGAAAAACAGACTTTCCGTTTGCGTCTGGAAGCCGGAACTCCGGTCACGGCGCAACTACCGGAACATTTCAGCGAACAAGCCCGGCAGGCAGGCGGCAAGGAACGCACGCTGGTTTCCATTCAAGGCGTTGGAGTTTTTGACGCGTTCGACCAATTGCAGAAAATTTCAGAAACCCATCATCTGGAATTGCTCCCAAATCAGGCGTTGGTCGTTCAGATTGAGGAATTGTTAGCCCTGAAAGATGGTTGGTTGGAGGGCCAGGGCAAAGCGCCAGACAAAGATCAACTGGCCTGGGCCACTGACCGCCTCGTCGCCAGTTTCCCGGAAAGTTTGCCGTTTCCGCACATCGGCCCGACACCGGAAGGCGGGCTATTTCTGGAATGGATTCAAAAGCCCTGGCGGGTTTCCGCTGAATTGTTGCTGCCGTCACATCGGTGCGAACTTCAGGCTACCAACACGACGACGGGCAAAACGATAAACAAAGATTGCGATCTGGATCAGGCCGGCGCTTGGCCGGAGGTCTATGCGTTCGTGCGCGACCATCTTTCCCAAGCCTGACCATGCAACCCACCACCTTGCTGCTTCGGCAGGTTCATCCCAAATGGCTGAAAGATGGCCAGGTTCTCAGCATTGCTTTTCGCCCGTTTCCCAAAGATACCGGGCTTTTGTCTGTCTATGATGGCGACCTGATTGCGCCGGAAGCTTCGTTGAATCACTTCACCGGCACGCTGGGTTTCCAATCGGCGGGAGTTTGGGCGGTATCGGTCCAAGAATGCCAAACGTGTGAACTCCCGGCTCGTTCAGATGCAGAGGGGCAATTTCCCGAACACGCGGTAATTGACTTTACCGCGCACTCAGAGAAAGACCAAAAGGCCAAGTCGAAAATTCTAGCCGATAAGGCCGAGGGAAGAGGGTGTCAATTTAGGCCGGCGGCGTAGCTCGGGGAATATGGGGAGGCATGAAACTCACACAGATTCAACTCCGTGACTTTCGCGCCTTTGCCGGCGAGTTGAATCTGCCCCTGCCTGATGGCTGCAATCTGTTGCTGCATGGCGAAAACGGCAGCGGCAAATCGTCGCTGTCTTGCGCGCTCCGGGAATTTTTCACGTTCAACCAGGATTCCGCCCTCACGCCCACCAAGAAACCGATCATCCCCTATCGGCATTCATTTCCGGACACGAATCCGACGCCCAAGCCGCGCGTGGCGCAGGTGAAACTGACCTTCACTGATGCGGCTAACCCAAGCGCAATCATCGCGTGGGATGAAAGTCAGTTGCATCCCATGGAAACCGGCGACGGCAGACAGCCCGAACCGGCCACACCCACGCAGCGCGAAAACATTGTGGCAATTTCCCGTTGCTCCGGTTTTTTTGACTATCGTGCCTTGCTCCGGGCGAGTCTCACCCGGCACGCGGAAAAACTGCCGGAACAACTATTTGATTTGTTTGCCGAGACGTTGCTGGCCGGCTTCCGCGTCCGCACCGGCGGCGGTGAGCAGACCATCGGCAAACTTTGGAGCGACGCTAAAAAAGCCAAACCGCGCTACCGGTATAAGAAAGGTTTGAGGGCAGCGAATACCGTGGTGGAAAATTTCGACCGGGCGTTTCGTCCGTTCCTAGAACAGGTCAAAGACAAAGCCAACGAGTTCCTGAATTACTTTCCCAATCACCGGCTGCGGATCGTGAAGCTCGATTACACCGGCAGCAGCTATCCCAAAGCCACCTTGGAACTCACCGGCAAGGCCATCATCCCGGAGATCGAGTTCAACGGCCAGAAGGTGGATGATCACCAGGAGTTTTTGAACGAGGCGCGATTGACCGCGCTCGGCCTGTCGGTATTCCTCGCCGCCGTTGCGCTGGCCGATGCCAATCCCGCCGCCCCCGACCCTTTGCGCCTGCTGGTGCTCGACGACGTGCTCATCGGCCTTGACCTAAACAACCGGCTGCCATTGCTGGAATTGTTGAGCAAGGAGTTTCCGCGCCACCAAATCATGCTGCTGACCCACGACTTAGTGTGGTTCGACATCGCCCGCGAACACACCGGCGAATGGGACGGATGCAAATGGAGTCACGCACGACTATTTGAAGAACCAACCGGCCCGGCAGAA
Organism: Limisphaerales bacterium; assembly: GCA_003151855.1. Classification (GTDB taxonomy): domain Bacteria; phylum Verrucomicrobiota; class Verrucomicrobiia; order Limisphaerales; family UBA11358; genus UBA11358. The sequence goes on from PLYV01000173.1 coordinate 15,026, forward strand.
CCGCTGATGCCGCGTTTCGAGCGCATCAAGCCCAGCATGGATGATTTGAAAATCGCGGAAGGCTACATCCGCGTTGGTGACTTGCGGGCGGGCGCGGTGTATATCCGCGCCGCGTATGAGGCAACCATCAAGCACATCTGCGAAAAAAACGGAATCGAAGTCGTATTCAAGGCCAATCCGAAGGAGGTAAAAGCCGATGCCCTCTGGCGCGGCATACTTCGCCGCCACGCTGGGCGAGTGAAGGAGAAAAAAGGCGAGTTCATTGATGGCACGCTGATTCCGCGCATCAGCGCCGTCCGGTCTGCCGTGCTCAACCGGTTAAGTCACTCCGGGGCATCGTCGCTCACGTCCAGTGAATTAACCACGGCGCTCCAAACAATTCGCGATTTACGCCAATCCAAAATTCCATTCAAGCCATGAGCGATGACAAGGCCATCGTTGCCGATGATCTGAAAGACCTTTTTCTCAGCTACAACAAGGCTGACAAGAAATGGGTTCTTAATCTCGCCGCCCAGATAGAATCCGAAACCCTCGACGGCACGCCTGCCAGCCGGAAGTTGAGCGTGTTCCTCGACGAGTGGGACATGGACAGTGGCGACAACCTCATCAACAAGATGAATGAAGGGTTGAAAGTCAGCCGGTTTTTCGCCGTTGTGATGTCGCCCGAATTCTTTGGCTCAGGTTGGACGAATTTTGAATGGACGCATGTCGTCTCCCAGGACCCGACGAATACCAAGCAGCGGATCATCCCGATTTTTCTCCGCGAAACCACCTTGGATGGCCGGCAGCGCATTGATCGCCCTGCGCCATTCAATGCCCTCAAGTTTCTTGATTTTCGCGACGAGAAAACCTTTACCATCCATTTCATGAAGCTGATTCGTCGGCTTCGCGGCCTGCCGCCGGAGCGCGGGGATTCGCGCCCGCCGCTGGCCGCCATCACGCCGGCCACCACCGGGGAACTCGAAGCCGACCGGGCCGAGCCGGACCAGGTGCCAGAACTCCTGCTGTCGAACTTGCTGCCCGTGAAGGATGCTCCCAAGCAAATCTGGAGCGGCAAGACTGCCTTGACCGAACCGGCGGACGTGCGGCGGGCGGTGCCCGAGGCCGACAGCTTCATTTTGCGCGGTAATCGCCTCTACACCTTCGCCCAATTGTCTGACTCTCTTTGTCCGCTGCGTAAGGTCATTGAACCGGATGGTGATATTAAATCCGAAACCATTGGCGATTGGCTCGCGGATCGGGACAAGGGGAACTGGTTCATCAGCCTGCTCAACCAATTGCTCGCGGAATATTTGGCTTCGCTGCGCATCCAGCGCGAGGCGAAGGGCCGGTTCTTTTTTCTGCCCACCGAAGACGGCCAGACGCGCTCGGAAGCGGTGGGCGGGGATGCGCTTCGCATGGTGGCCGCGCGGAAACCGGCGGCCAACGGCACCAGTTTTTGGGTGCATCACGCGGCCCGGATGAAGTTCATGCGTCTGGGGCAGAAGATTTTTCTGCAACTGGAGCCGACTTACTTGTTCTCGTCGGATGGTCATCATCTGCTGGCCGGCAAGAGCATGGGCCGCATGGTGATCATGTGGAGCGGTCGTCAGCAGAACGTGGATATTTTGCGCAACTTCGTTTTTTGGATGCGGTTTCTCTCCCGCGGTCAGAAAGAAATCACGATCCCGGCCGGCTCGGGTTCGCTGGTCCTGTCGGCCCTGTCCGGCACCGCCGCCATGAATGTCGGCATCGAGGACGACCATGTTCGGATTGGATCATTGATGCGCACGGTGACGGACGAAATGGATGCGGTCGCGAACAATGTCGTCTTGGCCACCGAAGACGAGGATGGAGGCGTGCCGGATGAAGCCCCGCATGAATAAACCAAAATCAAAGCCGGCGTGGATGCCTTATGAGACGATTCGTTCGCGCCGTGATACGGATTACGAACAGTTGGTGGCCGGCGCTCCGCCGTGCTTCAAATCGTTCTACTTGCCGGAGCCGAAACTGGTTTTTGCGAACGGCCAGTTGAGTGCGGATGCCAAGGAGGGCTTGACCCTTTTCGGCCCGGCTAATATCGGCGGCAAAACGCCGCGCACCATCCGGGTTGCCGCCATCGGCACCGCCGAAGGCATTGATAGCCTGAAGGCGTATTTGGAACGGGCACGGCAAAAAATTACGCCGGGGCTGAATGCACGGAAAAAACTTTACGATTCCATCTGTTTTCCTGATTTCCCCGGGGTCAATCCCACGGCTGGTTTTCGGGTCAACTTCGTGACCGAACCCGCTATTCAACGCATCATTCCTGAGACCTATTTTGCCAAGGCCGTCGAGAGCCCCAAGGTCTCCACCAAAATCAAGCAGGTGGTGGATTTGATCGTCGCCAAGTTGCAAACACTGGCCGATTGTGAACCCGAGCCGGATGTCGTCGTCCTTGTGTTGCCTCCTTGTGTGGAGAAAGAGTGCGCCACGGTCGGAGCTGCCTTTCGCGGGCAAAAGGTGATTTTGACACCCGTTCAGAAATTGGTTCGGCGTCTGGAAAAGCTACGCCTGTTCACTGGTCAGGAAATGCTTCCACTGGATTATGTCGATCCGGCGGCACCAACCAGTGCTTACTGGAACTTGCACCACGCCCTAAAGGCCCACGCCATGCCCACCGGCCTGACCACCCAGATGGCTTGGGAATCCACGCTGCAAGGCGACGGCATGACGCAAGATCCGGCTTCGGCGGCTTGGAATTTTTTCACCGCGCTCTACTACAAGTCCAACAACATCCCGTGGCAATTGGCCGCCGTTCCGCAAAACACCTGTTTCGTTGGCGTCACCTTCTACAAAGAAAGCCCGCTTGAAGGCGCGGATATGCAGAGCAGTCTGGCTCAGGTCTTTTCCGGACATGGAGAGGGTTTGGTGTTGAAAGGCGAAAAGGCTTTGGTGGATAAGAAGCGCGACCGGAAGCCGCATCTGACGGAGTCGGCTGCCCAGCAATTGCTGTCCCGGGCGCTGGCCCTCTACCAGCAGACGCACGGCATCAAGCCGGCGCGCGTCGTCATCCACAAGACATCCCGCTATTGGAAGGAAGAACTTGAAGGTTTCCGCAAGGCACTTGGGGACATTCCCAGCCACGATTTTTTGGCATTGGATCGGCTGGGCGTGCGTTTCATGCGCGTCGGTCAAAAACCACCGCTGCGCGGCACAGTCATCACGCTGGGATCTCGCAAGCATATCATCTACACCACGGGCTACGTTCCCCAGTTGGGCGATTATCCTGGAATGCGCGTGCCCGTTCCGCTCCAGATCGTTGAACATCACGGTGATTCGTCCGCTGAAACCATCACCCGTGAAATCCTCGCGCTGACCAAAGTGAATTGGAACAGTTGCGCCTTTTGCAACGGCGACCCGATCACCATTCAGTTTGCGCGAAGTGTCGGCCACATCCTGACCGAGTTACCCAAGGGCGTTGAACCGCAGACCAAATACAAATTCTATATGTAATTGGATATTACCATGAAATCGCTTTCCCATCTCACCGGCCGCGTTGGTCAGCCATGGTCTTCCTAATAATTATATGCCATTCGAAGCCTATCTCACCGCCAAATACGAACACCCGCACGAGAATGAAATGTTCGCCGCGCTGGTGGCGGCGCTCATGGCGAAATTCAAGGCCGATCCCGCCCCGCACATTCTTATCGGCAATATCATGTTTGAGGGAAATGACCTTGATGCCATTTACCTGAAACCTAGCGGCATTGCAGTGATCGAGATGAAGGGACACGGCGGTAAAGTCACATTTCATGAAAGCACTCCCTGGAAAGTTGGGAATAGCGACGTGGTTGGCGGAACAAGACCAAATCCCTTCCGGCAAGTCAGGGACTACCGGCGGGGCGTGAGCAATTTTCTTGTGAACCGCGAAAATGAAATTCTCGGCGCACAGCGGCAGGTTCGCTGGGATCAAGTATCAGGCGTGGTGCTTTTCGGAAAACCTATTGAATTTGACGAATATGTTCTCGGCGGGTTGCGTGTCTGGTTCAAGGTTACTGATATGGCGAGAATTGCCGACCATCTCGCCTCCATACGCAAGGATGCCTTGCAATTGGATGGCTCCGAAATCCGGAAGATTCTGAAGTTGGTTGGATTAGACGGAAAATTCCTTTACCAATCCTCGACCTTGCCCACCGGGACACCGGTTCAGGCATCGCCACCTGAAGTGCTGAAGCCCCTCCAGGTGGTTTACTTGAAAGATTTCGCCTTTCGAGAGCGTCGGGAAGTGGTGGGCAATCGCGGTGGCGCACAATCCCAGGCCGCCCAGCGCGTGGCGGAACTGTTGGAACAGGTTCGGCAGGGGTTAAATCCGTTCAAAGCGATCCCCTCACGAGCTGATGCTCGCGTCCAAGGAGCGGCGATTTACACGATTAACACCACCACAGAACTCCTGCTAATTGGCAATGAAGTCAGCATCTATCCCGCATTCGTTGGCGCCCCGTCCGAAGTTCAGGGATGGCTCGCGGCAAACGAGGGACTTGTCGTAGCCGTTGATGGCGGCACCGGTCGGATTTCGGTGACGCGTATGCTCGGCAAGGTGGACACAGAAAAAATGCAGTCGCCGGCCCTGACCACCGACACTCGCTCGCTCCTCACCCAAGTTCCGAATCTGAATCTGGAGGAAATGATTCCTTCGCGCAAAATCCGCGAAGCCCTCCTCGAACTGGATCAAACCTCGCCGCAGGAAGAAATCAAAGACACGCTGGAAATGGTCGCGGACGAGGATTTGCGAACATTTTTGTTCGAGTTGATTGATTTGGTTCGCGCCGGAAATCACGCGGGCGCCGAATCCCGCCTGCGCCTGCGCCTTGGTATCAATATGCCGGTTGAAGATGCCGGCAAATTCGGGCAGGACGCCGCCGCATCCGACGCCAACTCCGATCAGGCGCTGGTCATCAACGCCCTTTCCAAGGAGGAACTTGATCGCTTGCTCGACCCCAAGCATTTCCAAGATTGGATGCTCTTTTTGCATCCCGACCAGAAAATAATGGCGGAATCGGAATTCGATCGCCCCACCGTGCTAACCGGTGTGTCCGGCAGCGGCAAGACTTGCATCTTGGTCCACCGCGCCCGTCATCTGGCCAAAAAATACCCCGGTGAAAAGATCGGCATTTTGACTTTGAGCCGAACTTTGGCGGGCTTGCTTCAGAATCTTGTGAACCAGTTGCTCACCGGAGAAGAACGCAAGAACGTTGAAGTCCGGGCATTTTACGACGTCTTTCGTGACTGCTTAAAAATCATCGGGCCGGAGAAGTATTTCGGCCAGCTTGCCGAGCAACTGGACGGAGATAGCCACATGCACACCGTTCTGCGGCAGGCCCATGAAAAATGGCCCGACCACATGGTTTGGGATTGTGATCCAATCCGCAATGATACCGTTGAGGAACAATGGCCGTATTTTTACATGTCCCAAAATCCCGATGTTCGCGAATGGATGGACGAACTTGTTAAATATCTCGAAGATTATCGCTTGGACGCCTCGAGATACCTTGAGGAGGAATTCACATTGATTCGCAGTTCTTTTGCGGTTCCCAACCGGTTTGATTATTTGAATACTGCCGACGAAAGAATCCGGGCTGGCCGGTGTATTCCCTTAAGCAAAGATTTGCGTAATGACGCCTTGCATCTCTTGTTATTTTGGGAGGAATGGTTGCTGGCCGGCGGTATGATTGACAATCTCGGCCTGACGCAGGCATTGATGCCGCTCCACAAGGAAATGCAGTCGTTGCCTGAGCGGAATCGCTATCGTTGCCTGCTCGTGGATGAGTTCCAAGATTTTTCAACGTTGGATTTGCAGCTTCTGCGCCGTATTGTTCCCGTCGATAAGCCGGACGCCCTGTTTTTGGCGGGGGATACCGTTCAAAAAATCTTGGTGAAAAAATTATCCATGGGCGGCGCGGCCCTGGATCGCGGCCCGGCCATTCACAAATCCATCCGCAAGAATTATCGGAATAGCAAGCAGGTGCTCCGCGCTGCCAGCAGGCTGGCCAACCACTTCGGTGCCCTGGCAAAATCGCAAGGCGAGGAAATCGAGGTGCTTGATCCCGAGTTGGCCCAGCGGGAAAGCAACCCGCCCATCGTGCTGAAAACCGATGACCAGATCGCCAAGGCTTGGGAGATTGCCCTGGAATGCACGCAGAACCAAGCAAACGAACCTTGGACGGTTTGCATCGCCACCGCTTCACCCCAAAAATTGTCTGTGGAAAAAATATTGCGGGACCGGCCAAATCAGTTACAGGCATGTCAACTTTCCGGGGATTGTATTCTCCACCCGGAACAGGTGGTCGTCGGAACCATTCACGATCTCAAAGGTTTTGAATTTCGCCTGATTCTGATTATCGGATGTGACGCCAAGGCTTTCCCGGAGACGGGGATTCCGCATGACGAAGTTTGGCGCGATGCTTTAAGGCTTTATGTCGCGATGACTCGTGGTCGTGACCAGGTCTATTTATTACATGGTGATTCGCCATCGGAATTTGTCACCGTATTTGCAGATACCGTGATAACGCGTGAAGAACCCTCATTCAAAACCTACGAAAAAGTCAAACCGATAGCCCAGGTAACAACCACCCACAATGGCAATCCGCGTATTAAAATAGCGCCCTCAACTAAAAATTGGGATTGGGATGAAAATTGCGAGAAATGGTTCGATCCAGAGGAAACCGAAGCACTAAAGCGATATTTCGCGATTCATGTTTATCGGGATAATCTGACCTTTCACGAATGGATGGTCCCAAGCAACCTTCGCCGCCTAAACCATCGGGCACTATATAATCTAAAACGTGTTCGCGGAAATATCGCCGCCCACATCATCAACAAACTGCGGCAAAAAGGGGTCATAAAGTGAGCGAAGTGCTCAATTGCAACCCACTAAAGACATGCCGGAAAATTCTATGAAAAATAATTGGCGATTCACAAAATGGATGGGACCCGTGCTGGATGCCGTGCGTGCCCTTGGTGGAACTGCTACGCCTAAAATGGTGCAGCAACAGATTCAGCAGTCTCTTCAACTTCCCGAAGAATTGCTGGCCGACAAAAATAAATCCGGCCAGACCAAGTTCTACAACGAATTGCATTGGGCCCGTCAATATCTCGTCTGGGAAGGCTTGCTCGATAGTCAGGAACGCGGCCAGTGGAAGCTGACCGACGCAGGGAAACAAACATTTCTCGATGAAGCGGCCTCGCAACAGCTTGCCGAGAAATGGGCTGAGGTCCACAAGCAAAAGGGCGGTGAGGAATTAGACGGTGATGCCAAGTTTGAAAATGAATTGCCTCCCGACCATAACGCCTCAGACCCGCTTGTCAGTCAACTAAAAGCGCGGTTGGAACAGGGAGTTCCTTGGAGCAAGGACATTGAGGAATTTGCTGCAGCTTTTGGAAATCTGAAGCCGGATCAGGCTGCTCAATTGCCGAATGATCAGCTTTGGAAACTCTGGACCGCCACGAAGTTTGCCCAGACCGGCACACCCGGTCTGCCCACCCCAAACGATGATCAGTGGTCAGGCATTCGCAAGATGACTAAGTTGCTTTGCGACCGCAGTCAAACTTTGGGTGAACGCTTCGCCGCCGCCCGTGCGGTCTTCCGGGAAACCTTCACTGCAGAGCAGGTGCAATTGCCCGTTCTGCTTCGGACACTTCTGATTTTGGAAGGCGGGCGCCTCGGTTCTATAGCCACCAAAAGCCATCTGAACCCGCTATTGCAGTGGGCGGGCAAACCGGAGATGGATTACCGCAACGATTCTTCTATAACCAGTGCCCTGGAAAGCATTGGTGAGCTGATCGAAGAATGGGCGGCCAAAGCCGGTGCCAAGTCACTTGGTGAGCGCGCCAGCATCCCTTGGCACCTCAGTAAAATCATCGGCGGTGGCTCGACTAGCAATTATGATGATGAGCAGCCCTCGGCCTTGAAAGAGAATCCACCCCAAAACTCAAATCGCCGGTATTGGCTGTATTCCCCCGGTGAACAAGCCCGCTTCTGGCAAGAATGCCAGAATAAGGGTATCATAGTAATCGGTTATGACGACCTCGAAGATTTTCATCAGTATAAGTCACAGGAAGAAATTGAGAAAACATTGAAGGAAATGTGGGGCAAGGAAGAGCGTCCATCCAACCATTCCCGCGCTGTATGGGAATTTGCCAAGGTCATTCAACCTGGTGATGTGGTGATCGTTAAAAAAGGCCGCTCTGAATATTTAGGCTATGGCATAGTAAATGGCCCATGCGAGCGTGACGATTCTCGTCCGGAGTTCAAAAGCTTCCGCAAGGTGATATGGAAAAAAACGGGCACTTGGTCAGCCGATTTTGACTTGGTCGTAAAAACGCTGACGGACATTACCAAATATCCCGATTACGTGATTAAACTCAAAAAGCTCATCGGCATTGAGACTGACAGTATCCTTGAACCTGAGTCGCAAACGCCGAGCCATTCGCCCCAGGGCATCGCTTACTGGTGGCTCAATGCCAATCCCAAGATTTGGGATATTCGCGGCGCACCGGTTGGCACGGTCAACACCTACACCACCCACAACGAGGCGGGTAACAAACGGCAAAAATATAAGCATTTCCTCGCGGTCAAACCGGGCGACCTCATGCTCGGTTATGTTACCAGCCCGGAGAAGGAGATTGTAGCCCTTTGCCAAATTACCAAGGGACTGCACGCCACCGACGAAGGGGAAGTAATCGAATTCAAGAAGATCGAAGAGTTCAAACAGCCGGTCACTTGGGCTGAGTTGCAGTCCGCGCCCACGTTGAAACATTGCGAGCCGATTGAGAGCAATCAAGGCAGTCTCTTCACCGTCACGGAGGACGAATTTGATTTCATACGATCGATTATTGACGAGCGCAACTTGGTAACACCTGCGGTGAAGGTGGTTCCATTCACGAAGGCTGACGCAATGGCCGGACTGTTTATGCCCGAAACCCAACTGAATTTGACGCTCGCGCGGCTCAAACAGAAAAAAGCGCTCGTGCTTCAAGGTCCGCCCGGGGTTGGCAAAACGTTCATCGCAAAACGCCTCGCCTACGCCCTGATGGGGCAGAAGGATGACCGCCGCGTTTCCATGGTTCAGTTTCACCCGAGCTACGGATACGAGGATTTCATTCAAGGCTATCGCCCTTCACGCGGCGGCGGCTTGGAGCGGCGGGATGGTGTTTTTTACGAATTTGCCCGCCTAGCCCGCAACGACCCCGATCACGATTGGTTTTTCATCATTGATGAAATCAATCGGGGCAATCTCGCGAAAATCTTTGGCGAACTGCTCATGCTGTTGGAAGCCGACAAGCGTGGGCCGGATCATGTCGTCTCGCTCACCTATTCTGAGAAAGGCGAACAGTTTTATCTACCAAGGAACTTACACGTCATCGGCACGATGAATACGGCGGATCGTTCACTGGCGATGGTGGATTATGCGCTGCGTCGACGGTTCGCCTTTGTCACGCTTGAACCGGCGGTGAACACCACCGCTTTCGGTGATTGGCTAACTGCCGCCGGCGCATCAAAGGCACTGCTCGATCAAGTTCGCGCCGCCGTCGGCGTCTTGAACGCTGCCATTGATAAAGAACGCGACTTGGGAGAACGATTCCGCGTTGGTCATAGTTTCTTCTGTCCTGCTGCCGACCAGAAACCAGACGCACAGTGGTATCGCGAAATCATCCAGACCGAGATCAAACCTTTGATGGAGGAGTATTTTGACTCGAAAGACCGCGTCGAAAACCTGATCGCAGAGGTCCTGAAATAACACCGCATCGCCTTGGAAATTCCCATCGCCAACATCTATTACCTCCTTTGCTACGCATGGGATGATTTGGAGGAAAGCGACAAGCTTGCGGAGGTCGATAATTCCAAATCTCCGGAGCTGGTGGAACTGTTTGCCCGCGTGCTCAACAGCGGCACGCGCCGCCTCCTGCGTCGCGGCTTGGATCGAGGTTATCTGCCCCATGAGGGCCACATCCCCGGCATCCGGGGCAAATTGGCGGTCACGGAAACACTTTGCCGTGATTTGCTGCCGCGAGGGCGGGCGGCGTGTGTCTGGGATGACTTGGAATACAACACCCTCCCGAATCAAATCCTCAAGACCACATTGGAACTGCTCTATCACGACGGGACAATTGCGGAGTCAACCCGCGCGGACGTTCACGATCTGCTGCGCTGGCTGTCACCTGTGCAGTCCGTCCAACTTCGCTCCGAGCATTTTCGCCGCATCCAGCTTCACCGGAACAACCGAATTTACGCCTTCCTGTTGCATGTCTGTGAGTTCATTCACGAACACTGGCTGCCGGAGGAATCCGGCGGGCAGCGACGCTTTCGCGACTTCGTTCGCGACGGCCTGCCCGGGTTGTTTGAAAAATTCGTTTTCAATTTCTTTCAGCATGAACTTGGCCCGGAGTGGCAGGTCTCGTCTCCCGTGATTCACTGGCAGATGTCAGCGTTCAATCCCGAGGCCGAAAGATTTGTCCCGCGAATGGAAACTGACGTCTGTTTGCGCGGGCCGGCCAGGTCCATCATTCTGGACACCAAATTCTACGCCTCGGCGTTGAAACAAAGTGCCTTCGGCGACCCCAAACTCCCGGCTGCCAACCTTTACCAGCTTTACACCTATCTTCGCCAGAAATCCGCCGACACCGGCTGGGAACAGGCGGAGGGTGTCCTGCTTTACCCGCTCACAACCCAAACGATTGCCGTCGAATTTACCACCCACGGCCACCGTATCAGAGCAATCACCATCGACCTGTCAAAACCTTGGCAGGAAATTCACTCCAATCTCATGAATGTCATCACGCCTTCATCCCTGAAATACTAAGCAAATCACACCCTCCCGCCGCCAAATCCCAATCCTTCGCTGCGCCGATGGGCGCAAGATGGGTTTCTCTCATCTACCGCTTGTCCAGATGGGAACTAGGCCCCAGACACTTCCGCAGTCCTTTGAAAAAGAGTTCTTCGGTGAATGGTTTTGTCACATATGATGTTTTAAGATTCGATCCGGCACATTGCTTTGCTAGGCCCTCCATTCCGCTTACCGATAGAGATCCGGAAACAACTAGGATGGGAAATATCACCTTTCTCGCTGCTAGAAGCCGCAGCATTTCAAAACCGCTTATCCCTAAATCCTCCATCGCTGGTCCGTAAGGACCGGGAATATTGTCGTTGCGCAAGTCCGTTATGAGCAGGTCGGGGTTGGCCCTTGTAATTTCCTGCCAAGCTTCATCACGATTTCTAAATTTAAGCAGCGATACATCGTTGCAATATTTGCGGATTAATAATTCCGCGTATTCCTGGAACCATTCCTCGTCATCAACCAGAATGATTTTGGGTATGCCGCCACGCTTTTTAACCAGCCCGGTTTTCATTTGGGTAGATGCCCGGCCCACTTCATCGCCTTACGAACGTGCGGCGATTCTAATCGAACATCGTTGAGCATGGTTTTCTCCAGTTTCAGGCAATCGTCCAGCACGCGCAACCCATCTTCGCCCATCGCCTTGCCTCCAAATAATTCCGGCGGCCGGCCGCTGAAATCCAAACCGGTCTGGACCTCCCACGTATCCAGTGCAATGCCCAGATCAAAATGGTTCAGCGTATGCACCCCGCGAGTCTGCTCCTGCTCCTCCACTACTTCAAGTAGAACGTGATCAATGCCAACAAGAAATTAAATCGATGAATAAATAACTATTTCACGGATGCAATTTGTAGCAATCGGGTTTCGAGTTCGCCAACCTTTCGATTGGCAGACAGTAATAGATCAAAAAACTTTTCGCGTTCGTTTTGCAACCGATCGATGACCATGTCTTTAGCGCGGTTCGTGATTTTCAGATCCAGATTTTCACGCTCCAATTCCTTAACCGTTGATTCATCATACTCATGCGACTTGGCGTTTCGGGCTGTTTCCGGAGCCGACGGAACATTTCCGAACAGTTCCGAAGGGTCTTTGTGTTTGGTGGCTTTGGCCTTTTCTTCCGCTATCGCCTGTTCCACGCTTTGTGGCGAAATGTAATATCGCCGTTCGTTCGGATCGAAATAGGAATCCAGCCGGGCGATGCCCGTCCGGTTCGGCTGGCACCAGTTCACGATGCTTCGTTCTGTGCGGGCGACGCCAGCCGATTCAAATAGCCGCGCCACTTCGCGCACGGTTAGGGTGTGGTTTTCCTTGCGTTCCGAAAAATGCGGAACACTTCGGAATCCTGCCGAATCATTCGGAACGTTGCGGACTGATGCAGAACCATTCGGCACGCTTCCGAATCCTGCGGAAGGGTGCGTAACAGTTCCGTTATGATTTTGTGGGTTTTGCTCCATGAAGGTTGCGAGGGGCTTTTTAATTTATCCACAGAATGGATTTTCCGGCCTCGTGCTATAATTTTAGCACACATGAAAGCCATCGGGGAAATCCTCA
>PLYV01000134.1 GCA_003151855.1 Limisphaerales bacterium
TGCTGCTGCTCGCCGGCGCGACGCTGATTCCGGCCAACCCCAGTTTTTATTCCGGCGCGAAAACCATTGTCGAACTGGCGGACACCGTCGTCGCCCGCGTGCTGGATCATATTGGCGTGGTGAACCAAATCGCGCCGCGCTGGGCGGAGGAAAAGGAATAGGAGATAGGAGCTGGAAGTTAGGAGTTAGGAAAAGCCAAACGCGATGAATCAAAACCCCATCTGCCATCTGCCATCTGCCATCTGCTCCGCCCTGGGAAAATGGGGTTCGTTCGTGCGTTTCTCACACACGGTTTTTGCGCTGCCGTTCGCGCTGGCGGCCATGCTGGTGGCGTCGCGCGATAATCGCGGCTGGCCGGGCTGGCGAACTTTCGGGCTGATTCTCGCGGCGATGGTCTGCGCGCGGACGTGCGCCATGGCGTTCAACCGCATCGTGGACCGCAAGTTTGACGCGCTGAATCCGCGCACGGCCAACCGGCATCTGCCCGCCGGGCAAATCTCGCTGGCCAGCGCCATGTTGCTGTGCGCGTTGTCGGCGGCGGGACTGGTGGTCGCCAGTTTTTTTCTAAACCCGCTGTGCTTTTATCTCTCACCGGTGGCGCTGGTGATGGTTTGTCTTTATTCGCTGACCAAACGGTTCACGGATTACACGCACGTTTTTCTCGGCCTCGCGCTCGCGCTCGCACCCGTCGGCGCGTGGCTGGCGGTGCGCGGTGCGGCGGTATCGCCGCTGGAAATCTTCCAGATGACCACGCTCGCCGCCGCCGTGATTTTGTGGCTGGCCGGCTTCGACATCATTTACGCGCTGCAGGATTACGAGTTCGACAAATCGCACGGCCTGCGCTCGCTCGTCGTGGCGTGGGGGCCGTCGAACGCGCTCGCCGCCGCGTTTCTCGCGCACCTGATCATGTGCGGCCTGCTGTTCGGCTTTGGTTTTCTGTGCGGCTTCCGGCTGGCGTATTTGCTCGGCTGGTTCCTCATCGTCGGCTGTCTGGTGATGGAACACTGGATCGCCCGCCGCCGCAGCTTGAACTGGATCAACGTCGCCTTCTTCCGCCTGAACGCACTGGTCGGCGTGATCTTTCTGGTTGTGGTCGCGGTGGAAGTGATTTTTCAGGGCGGCTTTCGGATGCGGTGAATCTCACGCCCCGCCGCCCAGGCGCAAAAACACAATTGGGAGATGGAAGTTAGGAGATGGCAGATAGGTTTTGCCCCTCTCCCATCTGCTATCTGCTATCTGCTATCTGCTATCTGCTATCTGCCATCCGCCATCCGCCATCCGCCATCCTCGTTTTTGCTAGCTGCCCTGACAAGTTTGTCCGCAGATTTCACCGATGAACGCAGATTGCCTTTCTGGATAATCCGCGTCATCTGCGGATGCTGCCTCCCGCCGGGTTTGTTTTTTGGCGGTTCCGGTCTCGTCTTAACTGGTTACAACCCGGTAAAAAAGTGCCGGGCGCGCCGTCGTGGCGGGAATGATTTTGGAGTGCGGCGACATGTCACCGCTTTCCCCCCGACGAGACATGTCTCGTCGAAACCAAGCGCGGACCTGTCCGCGCACTCCAAATTTCAGCCGCGCACTCCCCATCAAAAATCATCCGGGATGGCCAACTGATCCGTCTGGAAACCTTGCACCGTTTTCACGAACGCCGGCGACGCATTCCGCGCAAACCACGCCGCCGAGCACCACGGATAATTTTCCGCCAGCGCCGCCACGCCATGCTTCGCCGGGTTGCTGTGGACGTAATGCAGCCGCGCCAGATATGATTTCTCAAACGTGATGTGGCTGTCCCAATACTGAAACCACACCTTGCGCCCCGGCGTCGCGTCCTGCCGGTTGAGTTCCTGCGCCGACTTCATGTGCAGCTTGCCGATGAATTTGCCCAGCGACTTCGGCTCGGCGGGCGACGCGGCGATGAAATGGTAATGGTTCGCCAGCACCGCCCACGCCCGCAGCGACCACTGGAACTCGGCGGCGTATTGGAACAGTGATTCCAGGAAAAAATCCCGGCGCGCGGGTGAATGCAGGTGTGGCCGCTTCTGAAAAGTCCCCGCCGTCACCATGTAAATGCCCGGTTCAAACAGCCAATGCGGCGGCGCGTGCGGCCAGCTTTTCATGGTGCTGAATATGTGGCCGGACCGGAAACCGAGGCAAGTGTTTTTTATTTGGAGTGCGGCCTTTGTAATTTGGAGTGCGCCGGCATGACGGCGCTTTCCCCCCAGCGAGACATGTCTCGCCGCCCCAAGCGGTGACCTGTCACCGCACTCCAAATTGGGGGGTGCGGCTCGGAGTGCGACTTGGAGTGCGGTGGCACGACACCGCTTTCTCCCGACGAGACATGTCTCGTCGAAACCAAGCGCGGACCTGTCCGCGCACTCCAAATTGGTGCGGTTTGGAGTGCGTCGGCATGACGACGCTTTCCCCCCAGCGAGACATGTCTCGCCGCCCAAAGCGCAGTCATGCCTGCGCACTCCAAAACTCCAAAAAACTGGTTACAAACGGCTACCGTCCGGTGAAAAAGTGGCGTGGCGGGAATGATTTTGGACTGCGGTGGCCAAACCGTTGACAAACGAATGGGGGCACGTGAATGAAAATCAGGAAATGACTCTGATTCGTTTGCCCCCATTCGTTTGCCAAAATCCTCCTCATCGTCATCCTCATCCTCGTTTTTTGTGACTTTGCACCTTCGCGCCTTTGCGTTGAATTCACGTCTAAAACTGGTGACATCTGGTTACAGCCGTGTGAAAAAGTGCCGGGCCGGTAGGGCGCGCCACTCCGTGCGCGCCGCTGTTTTTGTTTTAAATGCCTGTAAAACAGCTGGTTAATCTGGTTTTTGCGTGGCCGAAAATTGTTCAAAAATAATTGAATAATTTGTTGACGCTGGTGACACGCTCTGCGAGATTGGTTACGCACACAGTAAATAACAACACACAACCACACTACACATGAAAGCAAAAACACTACTGATTGCTGTCGCCGCGCTCGCGGCAGGAGTCATTTCATCCCAGGCGCAGGTCTATTCCCAGAACATCGTTGGCTATGCTAACGTGAATACGCCCAACGGCGGAACGTATCTGATTTCAGTTCCCTTCAAGATTGGCGTTAGCAATGGTGCCAATGAAGTTTGGCCGTTGGTTGGTGGTAATCCGTCACTCCCTGATTACAGTTCCATTTTGGTGTGGGATGGTGCCAGCTATACGACTTACGTTTCTGATTCAACCTCTCCCACGCTTTGGGATGATGCTGGATTTGCACCGTTGACGGCCGCTCCGGTTTTACCGGTGGGCAAAGGTTTCTTCTTGGTGCCTTCCGCTAGTGTGACCAACACCTTTGCGGGCGTAATTTCTGTGAGTGTAAACTCCAGTAACCTTATGTCTTTGCCCAATGGTGGCACCTACTTGATTGCTAGTCCGGTTCCTTACGCTGGATCGATTACTAATGGTGATTCGACCACTGGTGTTGGTGGTGTTGGTTTGTCTTCGTTGAACGGTTTGCCGGACTATAGTTCAATCTTGGTCTGGAATGGTGCTAGCTATGACACATATGTGTCTGATTCAACTTCTCCCTCGCTTTGGGATGATGCTGGCTTTGCTCCGTTGGCGGCTCCTCCGACAATTGCTGTTGGCCAGAGTATCTTCATCGTTCCCTCCGCAGATTTTACATGGAAGGTCGGTCTGTAATTTGAAGTGCTGAAAACAATCAAACCCGAACGTTAACTAAACCAAAAAATAAAATGAAAAAATTAGTCTTAACATCAATTTTCACGCTGGCTCTTGCTGGTGGTGTATTTGCTCAAGGTAATTTGGCGTGGAACGTCATTTCTCCTGCGGCCATGACCGCTGTAACCAATGCAACGACGTATTCGCCATTCTTTGGTGGTGGTTCTACCGGTAATGGAACTGTTGGCTCTACTGCTTTGGCTTCTACTGGTTTTTATTATGAATTGCTCTACACCGGAACATACAATGGAAGCACCGCTGGTGTTGCTCCTACTACATTGAGTGGGCTTGGAACGTGGACGGATTCCGGACTTGAAGCAACGAATTCAATTGCGTCTGCTGGCAAATTGGTTCCGGTTGCAGGCACTCCTGGTGCAACGGTTGCAGGCATGAATGCTGGCTCGGGTCCTGGCACTGGCACCACCAACTACATCATGTTGGTTGGCTGGTCTGCAAATTTGGGAACCACATGGGGCGGTGCCAATGGTGCCTATACCCACTTGCAGTCTAGTTCCTATCTTTCTAGCCTAGGCACTGAAGCCTTCTTTGGCATTTCCAATCTTGGTTTCACTTCTCCGGCTACGACCGCGACCAGCCCTGGTGCGACGGTGTTTGGAACGGCTTCAACTCCCTATGGAACGCCGATTAATTCTTTGAACACCCCGTTGTATCTGGTTCCGGTTCCGGAACCCGGCACAATGGCTTTGGCCGCGCTCGGCGGTGCCTCGCTCCTCCTGTTCCGCCGCCGCAAATAATTATGTAGCGGCGTCTCTATCGAGCGCCGCCATTTAAAATTCAACCCCCGCTGGTTTACCGGCGGGGGTTTTTATTTGCCGGTAAAGCAAAGGTAAAGAAAAGGTAAAGTTCCTTTCCCCACCCCGCTGGCACTATTTCTTTGGAGTGCGCAGACATGTCTGCGCTTTGAACGGCGAGACATGTCTCGCCGAGGGAAAGCGGGGTCATGCCCCCGCACTCCAAACTTCCGTCTTCCGCTTCTGGCTCCAGCCATTTTCCATCCTCCATCCTCAATCCTCGTTTGCCCTCTGCGCCAGGTCTCAGGTTTCAGATTTCAGGTTTCTAGTGCAACTTTCCGCGCCGGCTGGTGTTTATCACCGTAACGGATTATATTTGCCCCATGAATTTTCGCTTGCACGTCGCGCTGCTGCTGGCCGTTTCCGGCCTGCCGCTGTTTGCCGCCGCCGTGGCCGTGGCCCCCGCCGCGTCCGCCGCGTCCGCCGAACCGGCCGACCAGCCTTACGCCACCATCACGGAACGCAATGTTTTCGGCCTGGTGCCCATTCCCACGAACCCGCCGGTGGATCCCAACGCCGCCACGCCGCCGCCCAAGATCACGCCCAACGGCATCATGACGGTGTTCGGCAAATTGCAGGTGCTGTTCAAGGTGGCGGTGCCCGCCAAAGGCACCGTGCCGGCCAAGGACGAATCCTATGTGATGAGCGAGGGCGACCGGCAGGATGAGATCGAGGTGCAGAAGATTGACGAGGCCAAGGCCGTCATCACGTTCAACAATCACGGAGTCGTCCAGCAACTGCCGCTGGTGGCCAGCACCGGTTCATCCGGTGGCTCGCCGTCGGGACCGTCGCCCACGGGCGTTCCCCCGCCGGGAATGTATCCCGCCGGCGGCGGCCTGATGGGTGCGCCGGGCATGGCCGGACGTTTTGGCCGCAACCGGCTGTCGGCTCCCGCCGCCCCCGCGCCGCCGTCGGATGCGCCGTCAGCTTCTGCTTCCGGTGTGCCGGAAGGCATGACGCCGACGACTGGGGGCTATGTCAACAGCCGCGGGATTTTTCAACCCGCCGCGTCGCAGTTGTCGCCGGAAGAGCAGACGCTGATGATTGAAGCACAGCGGATGAAATATCAGCAGGAGGGCGATGCGAGATACAGCATCCTGCCGCCCACGGCGATTACCAAGCAGCTTCAAAATCCGGATCCGGCCGCGGGCGAATGACCGGCGGGTTTTAATTTGGAGTGCGCGGACATGTCCGCGCTTTCCCCCGACGAGACATGTCTCGTCGCCGGGGTGGGGAGCGCAAGTCCGTCCCGCTTTGGGTTAAAGCACCGTCCCGGTGCGTTTGCGGGACTTGGCAATGGTGGCGGTGGGGCGAGCGTCCTCGCGAGCCGGTGATTGCCATCCTCAATCCTCCATCTTCCATCCTCGCTTTGCCTTCTGTGCCTTCCGCTTCTGGCTCCCGCCATTTCTCCAATCTGTGTTTCATCTGCGGCCATCTGTGGCTAGAATGATTTTGCCATGAGTTCCAACTGCGCTTCCTCCACCGCGCCGGGCGATATTTTCGCCACGACGCATTGGACGGTCGTGCTGACGGCGGGCCAGCGCCACACGCCGCAATCGGATGCCGCGCTGGAACAGCTTTGCCGCACCTACTGGTTTCCGCTCTACGCCTACGTCCGCCGGCGCGGGCACACGAAGGCCGACGCGGAGGATTCCGTGCCGGCGTTCTTCGCGCGGTTTCTGGAGAAGAATTATCTCGCCGGCCTGGGCGCCGAACGCGGACGGTTCCGCGCCTTCCTGCTGGCGTCGCTAAAAAACTTTTTCATCAACGAATGGAAGAAATCGCAGCGGCTCAAGCGCGGCGGCGGCGAACAATTGCTCTCGCTGGATTGGGAGACGGCGGACACGAAGTTTCAGGTGGCCGCGACGAACGAGCCGAGCCCCGACCAGGCGTTCGACCGCGAATGGGCGCTGGCCTTGCTCGCGAAGGTGATCGAGCGGTTGCAGGCGGAGTGCGTGGCGGACGGCAAGGCGAAGCTGTTCGGGCAGTTGAAAATGTTTCTCACCGCCGGCAAGGCCGAATCGGCGCAGGCCGAAGTGGCGAAGTCGCTCGGCCTGGAGGAGGGTGCGGTGCGCGTGGCGATCCACCGGCTGCGGAAGCGCTACCGCGAGCTGTTGCGCGATGAGATCGCGCACACGCTGGCGGACGCGGCGATGGTGGATGAAGAGATGCGCGCGCTGTTCGGGGCGTTTGCGTGAGCGGTTCCAATTTTCCCCGGAAATTATAATTGTTTTCCCGGCGGCAAACTTCTATTCACTGTCTGCATGAATTCCCCCGCCAAAAAAATCGCGTTGTCCGCCGGCCTCGGCCTGCTGCTGTTCACCAGCGGCTGTTTTGACACCAAGGAAGATTTCACGCTCAACCCGGACGGTTCCGGCAAGGTGATCCACGAATGCACGTTCCAGTCGGTGAACCTGAACAGCGACGGCGAGACCCCGGACACCGGCAAGGTGCTGACGAACGCGGTGCGCGAGCTGTTGCAGCAGGTCAAGGGCGTGGATGCGTGGCGCGACGTGACGTTCAAGGCGCAGGACGACGGGCGGCTGTATTTCCGCGGCACGGCGTATTTCAAAAATCTGTCCAAGCTGAACATCCCGAACCAGACGATGCTGGAGTTTGACTGGACGAAGACGGCGGACGGCGGCGCGCTCCTGACGCTGCGCACGAACCAGGCCGACACCGAAGTGTCCGAAGGCGTGACCATGCAGCACCGGCAGAAAAAGACGCCGCCGAAGAACCTGACGCCGGCGGAACTGGACAAGTTGATCAAGCAGCAGCGCGGGCAATACCAGCAGTCCAAGCCGATGCTCGCCGGCTTTTTGGGCAACATGAAGCACGCGGTCGTCCTGCGGCTGCCGGGCCAGGTCACGCACAGCGCCAATTTCACCAAGGACGCCGCCGGCAACCTGGCCATCCGGTTCGACGGCGCGAAAATGCTGGAGGTCATGGACAAGCTGGTGAATGACGATGACTGGTGCCGCCAACACAACGGCACCGGCTTTGACGCGCAGGACAAGCCGGTGATGGATGCGGAGATGAACCAATACTTTTTCGGCGAAAACGCGCCGGTGAGCGCGACGGTGGCGGGCGCGGGGAAGCCGCTGTTTGATTACGCGGCCGAGGTGGCGGCGGCGCAAAAGGAATATGCCGTCCTGAAAAAAACTTTGCGCGTGGATGCGTCGGCCGCGACGGAAGAGGAAGCGCCGGTCGTGGCCGCTTCGCCGGCCAACGGCGGCTTGAAAAGCGTCAAGGTGGTGGGCGTCCGGCTGGTCACGGCGTCGGACCAGGGGCGCGGGCTGCGGCCGTTCAACTACGACACCGGCTACGCGCTTTCACTGCTGGTGGAATTTCCCGGCGCGGTGCAGTCGGTGACGGACAAGACCGTGCTCGAAGTGGCGACGGCGGACGACGGCACGAGCCTGCTGCCGGATTCGGAGTGGAACCGGAAGGTGCATTTCCCGTCGCTGGCGAAAGACAAGACCGCGGCGATCCTGGAATTTCAATTGAACCTGCCCGGCGGCGGCGTGAAAGGTTTGCAGGAACTTTCCGGCCAAGTGCAATACAAGGTTTCCGGCGGCACGCAGGAAATTGACCTGGGCTTCGACGGGTTGAAGGCCGGCGCGACCGGCACGAATCTGGACGCGGAAATCAAATCCATCAAGGAAGGCTGGCAGAAGAATGGTTCGCAGGAAATGTCCCTGCACTTGAAGACCAGTCCCGACGCCATCAAATCGGTGAGCCTCGTGGCGGACGGCGTGAAAACGGAATTGCGCCAGAATGGCTACGGCGGCGGGATGAATTCCTACAATTTCAATTACGAGTGCCCGACGAATTTCCCGGCGAATGGAAAACTGGTGGCGGAGGTTTACGACAAAATGCAGACCTTTGACGCGCCGTTCAAACTGGAAAATCTCACGCTGCTGGGGAACGCGGCGGGAAAATAATTTCCCGAAAAATCAAATCTTCGTCTTGATGCCGCAGGCGCGGACGAGGCACCAGCCGGTGAGCGCCTCGATGATGGCGAACAGCCCGGCGCCGACGAAGATCAATCCCAGCCACAGCACAAAGTCCACGGTGATGATGCCCGCGATGAGGAAGAGCGTGCCGCTGACGCCGCGCGCGATGCGCCCGTGGCGTTTGATGTTGGGTTGGAAGAAACGGCTCACGGCAGGAATCTAGCACACGGAATTTCCGTGGCAAGCGGCGCGTAATTGCGGCAGATTGGCGGCGTGGATCTGACGCAAATGGATTCTGGCACGCTCTGGGCCTCCCTGTTGTGGGGCGGCATCGGCGGCGGCTATCTGGTTTATGGCTGGCGGCAGAAGGAATCCATCCCGCTGGGCGGCGGCGTGGTGATGACGCTGGCGTGTTTTTTGCCTGCGCTGCCGATGACGCTGGTTTCTCTCGCGACGATGGCGGCGGTGTGGTGGCTGAAGAAACAGGGTTATTGAAACAGATTTCCCCAAGCAAAAACCGGAAGCCGTGAACGGCCTCCGGTTTTGAATCATAAATTATTTTCAGAACGACCAGTTCACGAAGGGAAAGCCGGTGGCGAACTTGTCGGGTAATTCATTGAACCACGGATTGTTCATTGCGATGTTGAGGAAGCCGAGCTGCACGCCCCGGAGGTTTTCTGAATAGTTCACAAAGCCCGCCTGCAGGCCGTGACAGTCCTGCGTGACATTGACAAAACCGGTTTGCAGCCCGGTGTAGGTGCCCTGCGAATAGTTGACCACACCGTTCTGCCAGCCATAGAACTTCTGCTGGCTGATGTTGGCAAAGGCCCACGCGACGCCGGTGTAGGAGTCGGCGTAGTTGACCAGTCCCCAGCTCAAACCTTCGCTCTCACCCCGGCTGCCGTTGACGAAGCCTAGGGCGAGCGCCGACTGCGGATTTTCGCCCCAGATGCTCAAGGCGAGGCCGTTGATCTGGGTGGTCTTGGAATAAACGGCGATGTCCGGCGTGAGGGACGCCTGAAATACCGAGTCTTCTGCTTGGAGGCCGGTGGCGCTGGCAGCAAGTGCCGCGATGAGGAATAATTTTTTCATATTTGTTCTTTCTGGATAACCATCACCCTTTTCAGTTTTCTGGACAATGGGGTGAACGCCTTATGCGTCAGGCTCCGATGGTTTCCTTCGCCAAGGCTGTGGGTTCATGCCACCGCCGTAAAAACGAAAAACCGGAAGCCAGTTGCCCGGCTTCCGGTTTGGAATGTTGTCGCGGCAATCTGTGATTGCCGCAGGTGGCCGTCCGCAAGGACGCTTACTTGCTCTTCTTCAGCGCGCTCAAGCCGGCATACA
>PLYV01000099.1 GCA_003151855.1 Limisphaerales bacterium
CTTCCGCCGCCACGCTCTCCATCATCCTGGAGGAATTTCGCGGTCGTCCGGTCACGGTGGACGAGGTCTGCGACATCATCATCGGCTCCATCATCAAGCGCAGCGCCGAAGGTTCAAAATACGGTCTGGTCGTGCTCGCGGAAGGACTGATTGAAGGCATCGGCGAAAAAGGACTGCTCGAAGCGCTGCCCGAAGGCCAGCTCGCGCAATTCGGCAAAATCATCCGAGACGACCACGGCCACCTGCGCCTGGGCGAAATCGAATTCGGCCGCCTGATGAAAGAGCTGCTGACCCAGCGCCTGGAAAAGCTCGGCATCAAGATGGGTTTCATTGACAAGGATCTCGGCTACGAACTCCGTTGCGCCGATCCGATTCCGTTCGACGCCGAATACACCCGTGACCTTGGCTACGCGGCGGTGAAATTCCTCCGCTCGGCTGAGGCCGAGAAATACGGCGCCATCATCAGCTTTGTGGACGGCCGGATGAATCCGCTGCCGTTCGAGAAGATGCTCGACCCGAAGACCGGCCGCATGCAGAACCGCCGCGTCAACGTGGACGGCGAAGCCTACGAATGCGCCTGCGCCTACATGATCCGGCTCGAACGCGAAGACTTCGAGAACGCCAAGCAACTCGCGAAACTTGCCGCCGTCATCAAGGTGACGCCCGAACAGTTCAAGGCGCGCTTCGGCTACCTCGTCGGCATCAAGTAGAATTCGTTTTACGCGAACGGCGGCGGGAAAATTCCCGCCGCCGTTTTTTATTTGAACAACAAAGAAACCAAGCAACAAAGCGAACCAGATGTTTCAGGTTTTCCTTTGTTCCTTCGTTCCTTTGTTGTTCAATTTTAAGGAATGAAACCGCTCGCGGACTGCAAACTCTACACCTTCGTGGACACGGCCTACCTGCATGGCCGCGCGCCCGAACTCGTCGCGCAACAGCTTTGCGACGGCGGCAGCGACTTGATTCAATTGCGCGCGAAAAATTCTTCGCCGGCGGAAATCCGCGCGCTGGCGGAAAAGATTTTGCCCGTCACGCACCGCGCCAACGTCGGCCTCGTCATCAACGACCACCTGGACATCGCCCGCGAAATCGGCGCGGACATCTGCCACCTGGGCCAGGAAGATTTCTTCGACGCCGGCCATACGCACATTTCCCAACTCCCATCTGCCAGCTCCCATCTGCTCATCGGTCTTTCGACGCATGCCCCCGCGCAGGCGCAGCGCGCGCTCGAGGCTGGGGCGGATTACATCGCCATCGGGCCGATTTACGCCACCGGCACCAAGCCGACCGCCAAGCCGGTGACGCTGGACTATGTTCGCTGGGCGGCGGCGCACGCGACCGNNCCGTGGTTCGCCATCGGCGGCATCAATCTCCAGACCCTCGACGCCGTGCTCGCCGCCGGCGCGAAACGGATTTGCGTCGTCTCCGCCATTCTGAACGCGCCGGATGCGGCGAAGGCGTGCGCGGAATTTCGGAAAAAGCTCTGACATTCGCACCGTTTCTGCTCCATCCGCCTCGCTCCCGGAAATGTTGGAAGCATCGCGGTTATTGTTGCCGGCCTCCGCACTATTTCTGCAAGCGTTCGCGATATTATTATGAGCGTCCGCGATTTTATTGCACGCACTCCCGATATTTTATTAGGCGTTTGCATTTTTATCGAAGGCGTTCCGGATATTTCAACAGGTGTTTCCAATATTTTTATACGCCATCCGCTTATTATTTGAAGTATTCCCACTATTATTTGATGTCTTCCGGTTATTTTAACTGGCGATGCCGGTATTATTGGAGTCTTATTGGCTGCGTAGGAAGCTGATTGAAACCTTGAATAACCGGCAAAAATCATCGAAAACCCCTAAATTTCATGACAAACCCGCAAAACCTGCCGCAGTTGCCGTTTGAACAGCTCGTTGAAACCATTGGTGCGCCAGTGCGCTGCGCCATCCTCGGCGCGTTGAGCGACGGCGAGTTCCGCATGGTCAACGAAATCGCCCAAATGATCGGGCAAAAGCCGGGGCTGGTGTCCAAGCATCTGGCCGTGTTGCGCGGCGCGGGGCTGGTGGTGGTAAAACGGCGGCTGTATCAGGTGCCGGCGGCCTACATTGCCGATGCCGGCAAGCGGCATCTGGATTTTGGCCACTGCCTCCTGCGCCTGCCGGACGCCAACGGCCAGCCGACGCTGTGATTATTTTGTATAATTTGTAATCATCTGATGCCAATAAAAGGCATTTGAGATAATTGAGACAGGCTTCAGCTCAATCACCAGATTGGTCATGTTCGGAATGACGGTTATGTTGGTGACCGTGCCGGATTTTAACATGAAGTCGCGCGGAGTTAATTGATAGCCCGCCACCCGCAAAAAAATCGAAGCCTTGTCGCCGGGCACGGCTGCGAATTGAAACGACCCGTCCGCGCCGACGGCTGATGGCGATGAATTTCCCATGGCCGCATCCGAAAGGTGGTAATTAGAATTGGCAGGAATCGGTTTGCCGTCACTCAAACGAATCCGACCGGCGACTTGGGAAACGGCTTGAAGATTCAGGTCGCCAATATCATTCGTGGAACCGTCGGCACCGATTTTCACATCGGTCTGCGGAACCACCCCGGCTTTGGCGGGCAAATCCCAGCTTCCGCAAATGGACCAGCTTTGGTCAGGCGGCAGATTGGTAAATAAAAACCGCCCCCTATCATCGGTCAGAACCGCGTCGCCCCAAAACCAACAATCCGATCCGGCACCGCAGCGGTTGATCCGAATTTCTGCATCCGCCACCGGGTGTCCAGCCTGCAACAACCGTCCTTGTAACGTAGCGCCTTTGATCAGCGTGATTTGATGCAGCGGCTTGGCATAACCAAACAAACCCTCGGGCATGGAACCGGTGCGGGACCACTCCTGATTGATGTTATCGGAAGGCCATTGCTCAAACGATGCTTCGGCGTATCCGGCGGCTTCCACTTTTCCATCTACGGCAACAAAAGGCGTTTTGCCATAGACCACAAAATTGCCAGCGTCATCCGAAACTGAAAGGTAATCAATGTCCTGTCCGGGCCAGGTTCCTTGTCCATCCCGCGTCGTTCCCGTGATGTTAATCAGCGCGCCAGAGATGCCATTGCCCGTGGCATCCATCGCCCGGCCATGGATGACACGATTGGGCGGCACATTGGTATTGGCCGATTCGAGCGAAACATTTAGCGGATCGGAGGTGGGATCAATTTGATTCAATGGCTGCAATTTGCAACCCGGTGCCATGACATCACCGAAATACAGCCATCTGGCGTCGAGTGATTCGATTTTGAAATTGCCATGGCTGTCGGTCCGGGCGCGCTTGGGAAGAATGGGATTGCGGGTGGAAACCGAAGATTCAAAATTTGTTTTTAACTGCGCATAACTGACCAAAACAGTCGCTACGGCGGATTTGCCTTCCGGCAAAGTCACATGCCCGGTCAATTCTACTCCGACTGGCGCATCGGCATAAACCCATGCACATGCCAGTGGGAAAAGCATCGCGGCAATGAGCATTTTGGATTTCATAAAACTTGGCTGATGAAGACTTATAGCACAGCCGGAATCGAAGTTCTCAAAAAATGTAAAATACTTCGGCAATTTTCGGACTCGGAGCGTCGAGCCGCGCCTGCCCGACGCCAACGACCCGCCGAAGATACGAGTTAATCAGTTATTTGAAGCCATGGGTCAATCCATGGGCAAACTCTGCTTTGATTACCTTTTCCTTTTTTGCCAACACACTCTGCGCGGCTTCGATTTCTAATAACTTTTTTTCGTATTCGCTGACGTGCGCTTTCAAATTGCCGAACTCTGGCCATGAGCAAACTTCAGATAACAATGACGCCTGTTCGGAATCGAAGAGCATCTTGATGTCGCCCTGAATGAAAGCCAGTTTGTGTTTGCACATACGTTGCAGAACGCCGGCTTGGCAGTGGCAGAAAACTCGCAACGAACCAGCGTCTGTCAAAAACTCAACATTATATGGTTCTCCAGAACTGCTTTTGGCGAGTAACGTGACTTTCATTGTTAAAACAGATCCGCTTGTTTTTTCTGGTTCGGTTTGGGTTTCGAACACAGCAAATCCAAAAACTCTTTTTCGGACAAAATTTTCACGCCGAGTTCTTTTGCTTTGTCCAGTTTTGAACCGGCTTCCTCCCCGGCGAGCAGATAATCTGTGTTCTTGCTTACCGAGCCAGTCACGTTGCCGCCGGCATCACGGATGAGCGCCGAAGCTTCATCACGTGACAAAGTTGGTAGCGTGCCTGTGAGAACGAAAGTTTTCCCGGTGAATGTAAGCGCTACATCGTGCGGCTTCTTAACTGACCCTGTCGGGTGGATATCGAGAGCGTCCAAGCGCTTGAGAATATTCTTTCCGGCTAAAGTCTCAAAAAAACGAAGCAGGTTGCGAGCCCCATCCAATTCTATATCCGCAGTGACTTCCAAAATTGGCGGAGCCAATTCTCTGCTTCCCCTTTTGACCTTTTCCTTTTTTTCGACCTTAAGAACAACTCCAGCCTTTTGAAGACGTTTTACAAGTTCTTCAATCTGCTCATTAACCTTCTTCTGCTCTTCAATTCGTTGCCGCCATTCCTCGTTTTCCTTCCCGGATAAAAGTTCGATTTCGATTTTCAGCTGTTGCCGTTTTGTGCCATTTGTTTCTGACTCCAATGATTTTTCTTTGTCAATCCTCTCCCTACGTATCGGTCCCATGTTAATCATTGAATCTGGGCTCAAGGTTTTTGCCTCCTCAACCTTTTCGTAGAGCAAAAGACACTGCTTCAGAATCTCTGACTGGGAAATTTCCTTAATGTCCTTATGGAGTTGTGCCAGTTGATATGCGGTTGTTTCTCCAACACTAGGCACTCCTAGCGCCAAGAGCCAGCGGGAGAGCGGCGCGGTCTTGGCACGCTGGAGTGCGTCGAGAATCTTGGTGGCGTTCTTCTCGCCGAACGTGCGCGGCTCGTCGTCCGTGCCGAGATTCAATTTGCCGAGCACTTCCAGTTTCAGGTCGAACAAATCGAGCGGTTCCTTGACGAGACCGCGTTCGACGAGTTTTTCCGCCACGCTGTCGCCGAGCGATTCGAGATCCAGCGCCTTGCGTTGCGCGAAATACTCCACGCGCCGCGTGAGTTGCGCCGGGCAGCCCGCGATGTTCTGGCAGCGCCAGGCGACTTCTTCGTCAAAACCGGTGTCGCGCGAAGGGCACGAAGTTGGCGAAGGTTCGGAAGAAAATAATTCCTTTTCCCCTTCGCCGACTTCGCGTTCTTCGCGCGACGCTTTTGCGTTTTTAATTTTATCCTTCGCAATCGGCCCGCCGCACGCCGGACATTTGCCGCCGATGTGCGCGAACAAATCAAATTCCTTCGCGCCCGCCGGCCGTTTGGTTTTGACCACCTCGAAAATTTCCGGGATGACCATGCCGGCTTTGCGGATGACCACGGTGTCGCCGATGCGGATGTCTTTGCGGCGGATTTCGTCCTCGTTGTGCAGCGTCGCGCGCGCAATCGTGGA
>PLYV01000302.1 GCA_003151855.1 Limisphaerales bacterium
TGAACACCACGATGGTGTTGTCGTCCTCGCCCATATCTTTGAGCTTCTGCAGCACCAAACCGATGTCGTTATCGAGCTGGGCCATGCCGGCTTCCTGTTCCGACCAGCCATTCTCCGAGTTGCGCGTCGCATTCCACTTTTCCGAGAGGTGTGTCACGATGTGCATGCGCGTCGGGTTGAGCCAGCAGAAGAATGGCTTGCCGTCCGTCTTGGCCTTGTCCATGAACTTGATGGCGAGGTCGCGGATCTCGTCATCCACTGTTTCCATCCGCTTGGGATAGAGCGTGCCGGCGTCCTCGATCTTCTGCTTGCCGATCTTGCCCCAGCGGGGCATCTCCGTCGGGTCGTCCACGTCGGTCGCCCAGGAATGGACCATGTTGCGCGGGCCGACGACGTTCAACAGGTTCTGCGGGTAGTTGGGGTGCGCGGGGTCTTCCATCGCGTCCAGGTGATACAGGTAGCCGAAGAACTCGTCGAAGCCGTGGACGGTGGGCAGGAATTCATTCAGGTCGCCCAAATGATTCTTGCCGAACTGGCCGGTGGCATAGCCCAGCGCTTTGAGCGCCGTGGCAATGGTGCAGGCTTCCGCCGGTATGCCGACTTTGGCACCCGCCTGGCCGACCGTGGTCATGCCCGTGCGGATGGGCAATTGGCCCATGATGAAGTTCGCGCGACCCGCCGTGCAGCTCGCCTCGGCGTAGTAGTCGGTGAACAGCATGCCTTCGCTTGCGAGCTTGTCGAGGTTGGGCGTGCGGCCCGCCATCATGCCGCGGTGATAGGCACCGATGTTGAACCAGCCGATATCGTCGCCCATGATGAAGATGATGTTGGGCAGCGAGCTTCCGGCTTGCGGCTTGGGCGCGGCTGCGGGCTCGGCTTGCGCGCCGGCGCCGGCAGCGCCCGCTCCCACCATGGACAGCGCGAACAGCGACGCGCTGCTCAGAAGGATGTTGCGGCGGTCGAGCTCCATTGGCGGGCGGCCCCCGCGCTTCGGTTCACCTTTGTCGTCTGCCATGATGTCCTCCTCAGGCCCGCTTCACCGCTATCAAGAGGGAGCCGAGCCGAAGACTCGTATCAGGAGAGCTCCTGCCACCTGCCTAGCGAAATCCGATGACTCTTTCGCAACTTTTCGAGAAAAATCCCCGGTATTCTTTAGGGCGATAGGGGCTCGCTCGCCGCAATGCCGCCGTCATGCCGTTGATTGGCTCGAACGGCGGCGAATAACCTTGGACCTCGCCGAACTCCGCTTGGCGCAACCCTCGCTCACAATTCCCAGGATGACGTGCCGTGAAAGATGCGAAGCTCATCGCTTGAAGCCTGAGGGTGACCGCTTACCCCATGATCCTGATTCGGTTAATGAACGAGATGCCGCTGTGGTTGACCGTGATCATAGTCGTCGCGGTCGCCGAGCTTTACAGCGTCGGACTCATGCTTTTGTGCCGCCTCACTTGGGGCGGCGACCGCTTAAGCCTTAATAATGAGGTCGCCGGATTCAAGTTCTCGGTCATCGGCGTGCTGTACGCGGTCCTGCTCGGCTTCGTCGTCATCGCCGTCTGGGAAGACTACCGCAACACCGAAACCGCGGTCCGCAACGAGGCGAAAGCCATCGCCGATCTCACGCAAATCTCCTACGCCCTCCCGCAATCGGGCGGCAGTGGCATCCGCGCGCCTCTCGTTGACTATGCGGAAGAAGTGCGGCGCTCGGAATGGCCGGCCATGGCGCAAGGAGTTCCAAGCGAGAAGGCAACCCATGCCCTTGCACATTTGAGCGAAGCTATCTTCGACTTGCAGATCGAGCAGCTGCGCGATCTGGCGCTCTATCAGCAAGCCCTCCGCTTACTTGGGGTGATCGAGGACAATCGCAACGAACGGCTGGACAGCGCCGACGGCTCGGTGCCGAGCATCCTGTGGCTCGTGCTGATCGCGGGCGGCATGATCACGCTCGGCTATCCGGCGTTTTTCGGAAGCTCGAACCTCGTTGCGCAGACATTGATGACGGCCACGCTCGCCGCGCTGGTTGCACTTGCTCTGCTTCCGGCCGTGATCCTCGATTTCCCTTTCACCGGAGACGTCACGATCTCGTCGGCACCCTTCGATCAAGCCTTGCACCAAATGCCGCCGCATCTGAAGGGACATCCGCCGCCGGAAAGCGGAAGCCCGCCGCCGCAGCCCTGAGGCGACGTCGACTATGCTGCCGGCGCGCCGTCGCTAGTGGGCGTGGGCCTCACGGCCACGCAGCTCCAGCAGGAACTCGTCCGGGGGAACATAGAACGGGTTCTCGCGCATGAGACCTCCGACGATCACCTGCGGATGCGTGCGCAAAATATCCGTGATCACGGAGCCGCTGAACCGCGTCACATCGTAGGCGCAAACGGCGGCGGCGTCGTAGTTCGGCAGGATGTAGTTCAGGCGCGACTCATATTCGACGAGGTCGTGCACGCCGGGAGTATCCTCGAGCGCCCATTCCATATTCGCCCACAGGCGGGTCACGCCGGTCCCGCGCCGAGCGCCGGCGGTGGCGATCTCCTCGAGCAGGCCGATCATGGCGTATTGATCGAAGTGCCCAGGCCGCAAATGCGTGCTTTCCCACGTCCGCACATCGAGCTGACCGCTCTGCATGGCGGCAGCGGTATTGATGCCGCTTGCCACTAGCCGTTGCATGCGCTCGGCGCGTTGGTGCTTATCGATGATCTCAACAGCACGATCGCCCGCGTCGAGGCCCTCCTTGATGAAGGGGACCATGACGTCATACTCGTCGTCGCGGTTGTGGAAAAAGGCGCAGACATGACACCGGCAATCCAGGACCGATCCCGCTAGCCGCACCGCTCTACTGGCTTCAGCCATGTCTTCATCCTTCACGCGAAGAGCAGAGGGGACGTCACGTTTTGCGACGCGATTTGCACGCTGGCGTACGAATCGGGGGCGGGCGCCAAACATTCAGCGACAGTGCGCCGAAAAGCCCGTGGTCGATACTTCACACCAAGGGACGTTGGCGCAATCATAAATTTGAGGCCGAGCTTGCGGATGCGTTGTCGCAGTGCGGGCCTCAGCGATGGGAGGGCGGCACGAGGGCGCTTCGGGCGGGGTCGTTGCGGATAGGCCATTGCGGCGGCGCCGTTTGCGAGTCATTCATAGAGGGTGCTTCGGCCCAACGTCTCCATCACCTATTGCTGGCTGTGCGGGTGGCTGCTCAGGGCCAGCTGGATGGCGCAGGAGCTGCTCACCACTTTCGCCGATGAGCTCGGCTCGGTCACGCTGGTGCCAGACAAGACCGGCGGCGTGTTCGAGGTGCGGCTGGACGACAAGCTTCTCTGGTCGCGCAAGGAGCACGGCCGCTTCCCCGACATCAAGGAGCTGAAGCAGATCGTGAGAGACGAGATCGCGCCCGAGCGGGACCTCGGCCATAGCGACGCCAAGCCCGCGGGCTAGGCTTCATTGCGGATGCCCCTGGTAGGGAAGGGCCGGCTCTGATACATGTGCTGACACCGGTCGTCAGGAAAGCGAAGGAAAAGCAAGCACATGGCTGAGCCCGTCGTCGTCAACATCCCCCATCGGCTTGGCAAGCAGGAGGCCATCCGCCGCCTGCGAGCGGGCTTCGGCAATGTCCGCTCAACCTTCGGCGAGAAATTCGTGGTGCTGAAGGACGAATGGGCGGGCGACCACCTCGATTTCCAGGCGAGCCTGCTCGGCCAAAGTACCACCGGCACGGTGGACGTGGCCGAGGACCATGTGCGGCTCGAGGTGCAGCTGCCCTGGATGCTGGCCATGTTCGCCAACAAGGCCAAGGCGCTGGTGCAGAAGCAGGGCAAGCTCATGCTGGAGAAGCCGACGAAGCCCTCGAGGCCGGCGTAATCCGTCATCCTTCGAGACTCGGCGGCGATGGCGCCTCGCGCCTCTGGATGACAAGTCCTATTAGCTGATCTCGACGATCTCCGCATCGGCGGTGCCGGCCTGTACCGTGTCGCCGACCTGCTTGCCCATCAGCGCCTGGGCCACGGGCGACACATAAGACAGGGTGCCTTGCGAGGGTTCCGCCTCGTCCTCGCCGACGATGCGGTAGGTCTGGCGGCGGCCGTCCTCGCGCAGGATCGTCACCGTCGAACCGAAATGCACTTCCACGGCGTCGCTCGGCGGCTCCATGACTTGGGCGGTTGCTCGGCGCGAGATCCAATAGCGCAGATCCCGGTTGATCTTGGCGAGCTTTGGCCTGTCCTCGGCCTCATGCGCTGCCGCGTGCTCTTGGTGCACGCGTGCCAATTCGGCCTCGATCAGCTCAAGCCCTTTGGGCGTGACGAGGTTATGCGGCGACACCGGCCGGTCGGGCAGGTCGTCATAGACCTCGCCCGCATCGGTCTCCTTGGTGAAGGCCTTGCTCATCTTCTGAATATAGCACGGCCGAACCCTAGATTGTGGGCCGTGTCGCGTGAGGCGTCACGCCGGCCTCGGGCTAAAGTGGGCCCAGCTGGGGCTCGCCGAAGGCCGCAGCATGGAGGCGCAGCTTGCGATTCAGCTCACCGGTCTCATCGTGGTTTTGCTATGGTCGGCGGCGGTGAGCTTCGTCCTCGCCAAGCAGGTGCGGGCGGTCACGGGTCTTAAGGCCGGCTGCCCGCGACCGAGGAGCAAGGCCTCGATCTCAGGATCCACGGCGAGCGCGGCGACAATATGTAAGTAGGGAAGACGCCTCATGAAATAGTCATCGCAGTGATCCAGCCGCACCATCTCGACGCGGTGCGCGATGCTCTGGCGGCCATCGGCGTGCAGGGCCTGACCGTGAGCGAGGTGCGCGGCTTCGGCCGGCAGAAGGGCCAGACCGAGATCTATCGCGGCGCCGAATACACCACGAGTTACGTGCCCAAGGCGAAGCTCGAGATCGCCGTGGACGATGCCATTGCCGATAATGTGGTCGATGCCATCAGCGAGGCTGCCCGCAGCGGCCGCATCGGCGACGGCAAGATCTTCGTGCCGCCCGTGGATTTCAGCGGCTATCGCAAACAGCTACTTGTGCAGCTGGAAGGGGAGATCGCCGTCCTCGCTGTGGTGCGCAATTTCTCGCAGTGGTTCTTCAACCTCTTGCGCAATTTCGTCCTGGTCGGAGGGTTGAAATATTTCGCCGAGAAGTCCGGCAGCACGGTGCTGTTCTATCTCCACGAGTTCGCGCTGATCGTGATCTTCCTCTACTGCCTCTCCTATGCCGATCAGTGGTACGTGAACCTGTTTAGCTTCATGGAGGACAAGCGGCTCGCTCACGGGCTCAACAGGGCCGTCAACATCGGCATCGCAGCCGGGCTGTTCTTGATGATCAGATGGGGCTCGTCCATTATTGTGGCCGAGATTTCCCATGCCCAGCTCAAACTGGATTGAATCGCGGTCGCGGGCCCAAGGTTCGCGGACGCGGTCGCTCCGTGGCGACCGCGTCAAACAGCGACCCGAAGAGAGGCTGGGCGCCGAGCTCCTCGATGGTCACGGCCATCTTGCGCCGCCAATTGGGATGCTCGTCCATCGTGCCCGGCACGTTCGCCTGCTCAATGGCCCCCAGCGCATCGTCGAGCTGCACCGCCAACAAGCGGCAAGGGGTGCGGGCGAGAAAGCGGTGCACGGCGATGAGCATCTCGTCCGGCATCGCTTGCTGGTTCGCGGTGCGGCCGTCCTTCAAGGCGCGTGCATCGGGATAAAGGCTAGCCTCATAAAGGCCAGCCTCGGTTAGGGCTTCACCTAGCAGGCGCCGCTCGCGCTTGCGGTCCTCCCATAGGCGGCTGGCTTCCGCCTCCGTGGTGCGTCCCGCCTTCAGGCGCCAATCGATGTCGCCGCCGATCGACCAGCCTTTAAGCGTGGGCAGGTCGTGGGTCGAGGCGCAGACCAAAGCCTCGCGCCGATAGGCTTCCGGCGGCTGAAAGGCCGTGCCGGTATGGCCGAAATAGAGCACCTGGTAGCTCAGCAGCCCGGCCCGCACGATGGTGTCGGTGAAGCCTGGCGGCAGGGTGCCGAGATCCTCGCCGATGACGATGGAGCGGAATACCCAGGATTCCTCGGCGACAGCCTCGAGCAGCGGGCGGAACGGGTAGCGCACATAGGCGCCATTCCGCGCGCTCATCCCTTCCGGCACCCAATAGAGCCGGGCCAAGCCCATGGCGTGGTCGAGGCGGAGCGCGCCGGCATGGCGCATATTGGCGCGAAGCAGCGCGCGGAACGGCTCGTAGCCTTCTTGCGCCAGCCCGCGCGGCGCGAAGGGGACGAGCCCCCAGTCCTGGCCCTCGGTGGTGAAGGGGTCGGGCGGACAGCCGATGCGGGCCTGGCGCGCGATCGCCTTGCCGCCGGACCAGCTCGTGGCGCCGTCGGGGGATACGCCGACGGCAAGGTCGAGATAAAGCCCGATGCGCATGCCCGCGGCCTTGGCACGTGCTTGCGCGCGAGCAAGCTGGGCGTCGGCGACCCATTGCAGCCAGCTGTGGAACTCGATGCGCCGCTTGGCCCCGCGGGCGAAGTCGCGCACCGCCAGACTCTTCGGGTCGCCAAAACCGGCAGGCCAGCCGGTCCAGGCGACGCTGCCGCCGCGCGCCACGAAATGCTCGGCAAGCGCCTCATAGAGCGCGTGATGGGCGAGCGCGTCGCCCTGCTCGCGGCGGTAAAGTGCGAAGGCCTCTTTCGGCTCGGCGTCGTCGGCTTTGACGAAATGGTCGAACAGGGCTTCGAGGGTGCGAAGCTTGACGCGCTGCACCGCCACATAGTCGACGAGCTCGGTCTTTCGGAGCTCGGCGAGCTCCGCGGTCAGCGCGTCACGACCCGCCAGCTGCTCAGAGCCCGGCACGCGGTCGGGCGCAATCAACAGGGGATTGAGGAAGCTGCGGCTCGACGGTGAGTAAGGGCTGATGCGG
This sequence comes from Limisphaerales bacterium, assembly GCA_003151855.1. Lineage (GTDB taxonomy): Bacteria > Verrucomicrobiota > Verrucomicrobiia > Limisphaerales > UBA11358 > UBA11358. The sequence goes on from PLYV01000302.1 coordinate 6,873, forward strand.
GTGGGGTCGGCGAGGAACAGCGCGTGCAGCGGGCTGACCCCGATAAAGTCGGCGCCGAAGCGGGCCACGAGCTCGGCGAGGCGGGCCAAGTCCTCGAAATCGCCGATGCCCCAATTGCGCTCCGAGCGCAGACCATAGAGCTGGAGCGATAGGCCCCACGCCCGCTGGTCCACGAGCCATTCCGGCCAGAAGCCGCTGCGCGGTACCGCCACGGCATCCTCGGCGGGCGGAGGCTCGGGAGCGTGGGCGAGGCTCGTCTCGATCTGGCGTTCCGTCGCGGTGGGCACGCCCATGGCGCCTAGCACCTTGGCTCTGGTCTCGATCGGGGTTTCGATCCATTCGCCCTGCTCGCTGAAATAGCCAGGCGCGATCCCGTAGCGTTCCGCCAAACTGTCGAGCCTATCGGGCACGGGCTACTCCTCGGCTTTCGAGGGTAAGGCGGCAAACGACGGACCAGGGCGGCAATGTGGCCTGTGCGAGAGCAGAGGCGGCACCGTCTGGGTGCTCGAAGACGAGGGTTCCGTCCTTGTGTGCTGGGAGGGATGCCTCGCTGCCGGCGAGATTGGCCGCGACCGCAAGCGACCCGCTGTCCCTTAGCTGCCAGCTCACGCTGAAGGCCCCGCCATTCAGAGCCTCGACCTTGCCCGCATGGCCGCCGAGGCTGCCAAGCTGGGGCACGATGTGTTCTCGCCGCGCCGCGAGCAGGCGCTTGATCAGGGAGAGGCGGGCCGCGCGCTCGGCCGGGTCGGCGCCATCGAGATCGAGGCGCGAGGCGGCGAAGGTCGCAAGGCTGTTCGGGTCGGGAATGGCATCGTGCGCGAAAGCCTCGGCAAAGACTTTCGAGCGACGAAACTCTTCCCTCCGTCCCGTGCGCACGGCCTCGGCGAGCTCGGTCTCGAAGTCGGTGAAGAACTGGAACGGCCCCCGCTCGCCATATTCTTCCCCCATGAACAACAGAGGGATTTGCGGGGAGAGCAGGAGAAGGGCGAGCGCCGCTTCGTTGGCCTCGGGCCGGGTCAGGCTCGCGATTCGCTCGCCGAAGGCGCGGTTGCCGGCCTGGTCGTGGTTCTGCAGGAAGTTGATGAAGGCTGTGGGCGGCAGGTGAGCCGAGGGATCGCCGCGGTTGCGTCCACCCCGATAGGCCGAAGGCTCGCCCTGATAGCCGAAGCCCGTGGCAAGCGTGTCGGCCACGCGCTTTGCCGGCACGTCGGCATAGTCCTGATAATAGCCATCGCACTCGCCGGTGATGAGCGCGTGCACGGCGTGATGCCAGTCGTCGTTCCATTCGGCGGTGAAGAGAAGCGGCCGGCCTTTCTCGTCAAATTCGAGCAGGCTCGTCGAATTGTAGTCGTCTTCGCTGGTGAGATGCACATGGCGGTCCGGGAAGCGGTCACGCACCTGCCGCGCGATCTCGGCCAAGATCGGCTCCTCGGACCCATCCTCGATGTGGTCGATGGCGTCGAAGCGCAGGCCGTCGAAGCGGAACTCCTTCAGCCAATAAAGCACGTTGTGCAGGAAGAAGTCGCGCACCGGCCTCTGCATAAAGGCGATGGCCGCACCCCAGGGGGTGTTGCGCCGGGCGTCGAAGAACTGCGGCGCGATGAGTGGCAGATAATTCCCATCGGGGCCGAAATGATTATAGACCACGTCGAGCAGCACCATCAGCCCGCGTGCATGCGCCGCATCGATCAGGCTCTTCAGTCCCTCGGGTCCGCCATAGGCGATGTGTGGCGCAAACATGAGCACCCCGTCATAGCCCCAACCGCGATTGCCCGCGAACTGCGCCACCGGCATCAGCTCGATGGCGGTGATGCCGAGGTCGGCGAGGCGATCGAGCTCTCGGGCAATGCCGTCGAAGGTGCCGTCGCCAGAGAAGGTGCCCGGGTGCAGCTCGTAGATGACCGCCTCGTGCCAAGGCCGGCCCGTCCAGCCGGGCGTCTGCCAGGCAAATCCGCGCGGATCGACCAGCCGGCTCGGCCCGTGCACGTCGCCCAGTTGCGCGCGGGCTGCCGGGTCGGGCACGCACATGCCGTCGGCGAGCACGAAGCGATAGCCTTGGCCAATCGCGACGGCGTCGGTCAGGAGTTCGAACCAGCCGTCGCCCACCTTCTGCATGGGCAGCGTCGCGCCCGTTTGTGCAACCGCCAGCGCGACGCTGGTTTGCGTCGGCGCCCATAGTCGGAAGCGGGCGCCGCCGTTCCCGACCTCGGCGCCGAACGGCATCTGATGGGCGAAGCGGGAGCGCATCAATCGGTCCGCTCGAGCAGCAGGAGCCCGCGTCCTGGGATCGTGGCCTTGCCAATGGCAATCGGCGCCTCCGGCCGCACTAGGCCGTTCGCAGAATCGCAGAGAAGCCGCCACCGCAAATGCCGCCTGCCGAAGAAAGGGAAGATAAACTCAATCGGTTCGGCGTCGCTGTTGAATAAGAGGAGCAGAATCTTCCGATCCCCGGCCAGTGAGAGGCCAACGCATTTGGCGACCGGGTCCTCCCAATGCTCGGCGCGCTTCTCCTCGCCGTCGGGCTTGAACCACGCCACGTTCTTGAGTCGGGGCGCGATTGGCTCCCCGTGCAAGAAGCGCGAACAGCGCAAGAGCGGCAGCTCTGCTCTCAACTTGGTAACGCCGCGCACGAATTCGAGGAAGGCGGCGTCGCGGTCGCCCAGATCGGTCCAACGCATCCAAGAGATCTCGTTGTCTTGGCAGAAGGCGTTATTGTTGCCGCCTTGGGTCCGCCCGAGCTCGTCGCCCATTTGCAGCATCGGCGTGCCTTGGCTGAACAGAAGGCTCGCCACAAAAGCGCGGCCCAAGCGATCGCGAAGGTCAAGGACGGCGGGGTCGTCGGTGGGCCCTTCGACGCCGCAATTCCAGCTGCGATTGTCGTCGTGACCGTCCTGATTGTCCTCTTTATTGGCCTCGTTGTGCTTGTCGTTATAGGAGACGAGGTCGCGCAGCGTAAAACCATCATGGGCCGCGATGAAGTTGATGCTCGTCCACGGCCGCCGGCCGCGATTGTCGTAGATGTCGGCAGAGCCAGACACGCGCCGGCCCAGGGCCGGCAACATCCCCATATCGACCTTCCAATAGGAGCGGAGATCGTCGCGAAACCGATCATTCCATTCCGCCCAGCCGGGCGGGAAGCCGCCGACCTGGTAACCGTCCTCGCCCAGGTCCCAAGGTTCGGCGATGAGCTTGATCTTACTCAAAACCGGATCCTGGCCGATCGCGTCGAGGAAGGACGAGCTCGGGTCGAAGGCGGTAGTGTCGCGGGCGAGCGTGGTGGCGAGGTCGAATCTAAAGCCGTCGACGCCGCAAGCCTCAACCCAGTATCGGAGGGAATCCATCACGAGCTGCAGCACGCGGGGATGGCCGATATTGAGCGTGTTGCCGCAGCCGGTCGCGTCGTAATAGCGCCGTGGATCCTCATCAAGCTTGTAATAGGATGCGTTGTCGATGCCGCGGAAGGAGAGTGTAGGGCCCAGTTCGTTGCCCTCGGCAGTGTGGTTGTAGACCACATCGAGCAGAACCTCGATGCCGGCATTATGCAACGCGTCCACCATCTCTTTGAACTCCTCGACGCCGGAGCCTTGAGACAGATAGCGCTGCGCGGCCGCAAAGAAGCCAACGCTGTTGTAGCCCCAATAGTTGCTGAGACCCTGCTCCACCAAATGGCGGTCGTCGATAAAGGCGTGCACGGGCAGGAGCTCGATGGCGGTGACGCCGAGCTTGACCAGATGCTCGATCATTGCGGGGTTGCCGATGCCGCCAAAGGTGCCGCGCAGGGGCTCGGGCACCTCGGGGTGGAGGGCGGTCAGCCCCTTCACATGCGCCTCATAGATGACAGTTCGATGCCACGGCACGTTGGGGCGCGCCCGTTTTAGCCCGGCGCTCTCGCCCACCACCACGCATTTCGGCATGTAGGGGGCGCTGTCCCGCTCGTCCACCGCGAGGTCGGCAGCGCGCTTCGACCCGATCTGGTAGCCGAACAGCGCGTCGTCCCAGCGGAGCTGCCCCTTATGGAGCCGCGCATAAGGGTCGAGCAGGAGCTTGTGAGGGTTGAACCGGTGGCCTGCGCGCGGGTCGTAGGGCCCGTGCACGCGATATCCATAGAGCTGGCCAGGCTCCAGACCGGAGACATAGCCGTGCCAGACCTCGTTGGTATATTCGGGCAGCGTCAGCCGCATCGTCTCGCGGCCGTGGGCCTCGTCGAACAGACACAGCTCGACGCGCGTCGCGTTGGCCGAGAACAGCGCAAAGTTCACGCCACGGCCGTCGAAGCTCGCGCCGAGCGACCAAGGCGCGCCGGGCCCAAGGCGCAGATCCATGCCTTTACAGCTCCTGGGGCTCGAGGATCAGGGTGGCAAGCGGCGGCAGCGTCAGGCTCAGCGAACAGGGCCGCCCATGCGAGGGGACCGGTTCGGCCTTGACCAGCTCGAGATTGCCGACGCCGCTTCCGCCGTAAGCCGTTGCGTCGGTGTTGAGGCGCTCTCGCCACTGGCCTCCGCGCGGCACGCCGAGCCGATAGCCATAGCGAACCACCGGGGTGAAGTTGCAGACGACGAGTGCCGGCGGGGCGCCGTCGGCATGACGCAGAAAGGCGAGCACGCTGTTCTCGCCGTCATTGGCCTCCACCCATTCGAAGCCTGACGGATCGCCGTCCTTCTGGTAGAGCGCCGGCGTCCCCCGATAGAGCGCGTTCAGATCGCGCACCAGGCTCTGCACGCCACGGTGCCCTGGGTCGTCGAGCTCGTGCCAGTCGAGCGCCCGGTCGTGGTTCCACTCGCGGGTTTGGGCAAACTCGCCGCCCATGAACAGAAGCTTTTTACCCGGGTGCCCCCACATGAAGCCGAGATAGGCGCGCAAGTTTGCAAATTTCTGCCAGCGGTCGCCCGGCATCTTGGCCAACAGCGAGCCCTTGCCATGCACCACTTCGTCGTGCGACAGCGGCAGGACGAAATTTTCATTGTGGTGATACAGCATCGCGAACGTGAGATCGTTCTGGTGATACTTGCGATGCACCGGCTCGCGTTTGAAATAGCCGAGCGTGTCGTGCATCCAGCCCATGTTCCACTTGAAGGAAAAACCCAGCCCGCCGATGTAAGGCGGCCGCGTCACCTGCGGCCACGCGGTGCTTTCCTCGGCGATGGTGACGACGCCCGGAAATTCCGTCTGCGTGATGTGGTTGAATTTTTTCAGGAATTCAATCGCCTCCAGATTCTCACGCCCGCCGTATTGGTTTGGAATCCATTCGCCGGCCTTGCGGGAATAGTCGAGATACAGCATTGAGGCGACGGCGTCCACGCGCAGGCCGTCAATGTGAAAGCGTTCGCACCAGTAAAGCGCGTTGGCCACGAGGAAATTCACCACTTCGTGCCGGCCGAAATTGAAGATGAGCGTGCCCCAGTCCTGATGCGCGCCCTTGCGCGGGTCCTCGTGCTCAAACAGCGCCGTGCCGTCGAACTTCGCCAACGCCCATTCGTCGCGCGGAAAATGTGCGGGCACCCAGTCCACAATAACGCCGATGCCGGCCTCGTGCAGCGCGTTGACGAGAAATTGAAAATCGTCCGGCGTGCCGAATCGGCTGGTCGGCGCGTAAAAGCCGGTGACCTGATAGCCCCACGACGGATAAAACGCGTGCTCCGCGACGGGCAGAAACTCGACATGCGTGAAGCCCAGCTTCGTGACGTATTCGACGAGCGGCTTCGCCAGCTCGCGATAGCTCCACGATTCCGTCGCGTTTTTTTTCTGCCACGAGCCGACGTGGACTTCATAGACGCTCATCGGCGAACGCAGCGCGTCGCGTTCCGTGCGTTGCTTCAACCACGCCGTGTCGCTCCACGAAAACTTCTTGGTGTCCCAGACGATGGCCGCCTGTTTCGGCGCGACCTCAAAGAAAAACCCGAATGGATCGGTGTTCAATTTGACGTGGCCGTGCACATCACGGATCTCAAACTTGTAATGCGCGCCCTGCCCCACGCCAGGAACAAAAATCTCCCACACGCCGGACGCGCCGAGCATCCGCATGGCATGGAAACGCCCGTCCCAGCCGTTGAAATCGCCGACGACGCTGACGCGCTGCGCGTTCGGTGCCCAGACCGCGAAGCTCGTGCCCGCAACCCCGTCAATCGTGCGCAACTGCGCGCCCAGCTTGTCAAAAATCTTCCGCTCGTCGCCTTTGCCAAACAGAAACAAGTCGGCTTCACCCAGCGTCGGCAAAAAGGAATAGGCATCGCGCGTGCGGCGCGTCTGGCCAGCCTTGTCCGTGATGAGCAAATCGTAGGCGTAAACCTTGGACGCGTCCTTGGTGACGCCTTCAAAGATGTCCGTGTTAGGAATCCGCTGAAGTTCCAGCCGGGGTTTGTTTTTTTCATGCACCGGCGCGATTTCCACCTTCTGCGCATCAGACAGGAACGCGCGGATGACGAGACCGGATTTATCGCCGAGCGGGTGCATGCCGAGAAGCGTGTGCGGCGACTGATGCTTGAGTTCAACCAGACTGCGAAGTTCGTCGGGCGTCAGAATCATGGAGCGACTCTAGCAAAGTATTTTTTGCAAGGCACGATAAAGAAATGGCGGGCGCATGAAATTTTTGCGCGGCAAAACCCCTTTTTTGAAAAAGAAAAGAGGCCGGACACTACTCCGGCCTCTTCAACAACACTCTAAATTTTTTGTTGGAGTCACTACTTCCAACGTCAAAAGCATAACACAGCGGCGGATTTTGGCTTGTCACCAGTTGTGGTTACAAGCGACAAAAGCGAGAAAAACCAACAACTTCCGGGCGATTCCAACGATTTGAAGCCGGTGAACTTCAACCACCCCCTCGGTCCAAACGACAAAATGGGAGCGCGCCAGCTTCTGCTCCACCGGCAGTTGCGCGGCGATGCGGCGGCAGATCTGGTCGTCCGTCCAACCACGCGCCTGCAGGCGTTCGCGCTGTGATTGCGGCGAACAGGCGACGCAGATGATTTTGTCGAAAGCCGTTTCAGCCTGCGTCTCGAACAGCAGCGGGATGACGACCACGGCCAACGGAACATTTTCCTTGCGCCACGCCGCCACCTGCGTTGACCAGCGTTCGCGGATGCGCGGGTGCAGGATGGCTTCGAGCTTTTTCCGCGCGGCGTCATCGGCAAAAACTTTTTCGGCGAGCGCCACACGGTTGAGCGAGCCGTCGGGCAGAAAAACTTCGCCGCCAAACTCATGGCGGATTTCCACGAGCGCGGGCTGGCCGGGCTGGACAAGTTCGCGGGCGAGTTCGTCCGTGTCCACGACGCGTGCGCCGGGTTCCAAAAAGAAACCGGCGGCGGTGGATTTGCCCATCCCCACGCCGCCGGTCAAGCCGCAGAGTTTCATGATGCCATCAGGGGCCGACAGCCCGATAGAAGCGCGATGGATAATTGGTGGCCTGTGAATCGGTGAAGTCGAATGGCGGTATGCCGCTGAAGAGATCCACCCAGTTCACGAGATTGGTGGAACCTTGAATGGTGGTCAGCACGGCATCCCCGGTGACATGGAACAGGAAGCCGCCACCCGACGTGTAACTGACGGGGGAGAGATGCGGTGGCGTGGCGGATTGGAACACGGCAGTCGCCACAATGGTGTCGTCATCTGGGTTAGGATCCGAGGTTCCATCGCTGGCGACAGTGGCGCTGTTGGTGTAGGTGCCAGGGGAACTGGCGAGAAAGCTCAAGGACAAAGTCGCGCCGGTGTTGGTCGCAAGCGTGCCCAAGCTCCAAGTGAGCGTGGAACCGATTTGGGAAACCGAGCCAAGCGCGGGCGTGTTCGAAACGAGGATCAGGCCGTCCGGCAGGTTGTCGGTAACATAGACATTGGTCGAGATGGACGGACCATAATTGGTCACCGCCAGGGTGAAGTTCCAGTGCGCGCCCACGGTCAGAGCCAGGTTGGTGGGCGTGGCGTAAATCTGGTTGTCCGCCGCAAAGCCGACGGGATCGGCCGTGGTCAGCGTGACAAACCAGCCGTTGGAAATGATGCCGGAATAAGGGGTGCGCGTATCCTGCACAAACAAAAACCACGGACCGTTCGGATCGGTGCCGTTCATCACGGAAAGATTGTCGGCCCAGGTTTTGGGCGCGGAAATCACCGGACCGGTGGAAGCAGCACCACCGGTGAGGGCGTTGATGAGATTGGTGCCATTGGGCGTGCCCAGGCCGGTGCAAAGGTCGTAGCCGGGGACGGCAAAAAAGTTGGTCAGGCTTTGCGACCAAGTGTTGTTTCCGTTGGTGGTGTCGTTAAAACAGTTGTTGTAAGCCGCCGTTTTGGCGAGCGCGTAAATGGCCGGGTTGATGAAGCCAACCGAGGAACGCCCGTTCAAAGCGGCCTGCTGGTTGATCAACGCCGTATAGCCCGCCCACAACGGCGCAGCGCAACTGGTGCCGCCAGTGCCGGGATATTCAATGCCGCCGTCGGCGATGACATAAACATTGTCGGCGGTCAGCGCCACGTCGGGAATGTTACGGCCGGTGGCGGAACCGTGATTGGTGGAGGTTCCAAAACCCACCTGCCAGGAAGGTGTCGGGTAATGGTCACTGATGCCGCCACAACTGCCTACGCCATCATAAATAATACCGTAGGTCTGGCCCCAATTCCACACCTGTTCGGAAACATAGGCTCCGACGGGGCCGACGGTCGTCAAAGTGGTTCCACCCACCTGCGTGATATTAGGACTGCAGGATGGGAAGCCGAACCCGAACGGACTGTCCACCTCGCCTGGAAGAAACGCATCACTGTCACCGGAGGCGTTGTAAAACGACTGCCCCTGCACGGCCATCTGCTGAAAAATCTGCTCACTGGTGGTATTTGGCCCCCCAGTCCAGCCCCAAGAGCAACTGACCTGACGGGCAGCATTGTCCACCGCAATCTGGTTCAACACAACATTCGGGAGAAAATTATATGGATCGCCTTCATACACCATCACCTGACTCAAGCCCGGGGCCATGGAAATAACCATTTCAATGTCGAGCGAAACTTCCACCTCGCCGCCGTTGAAGGTTGGAGAGCCATTGAAACCGTTCAACAAAATGTTGGTCAGGGCAACCGTCGGCAGACCGGCCTGCTGCGCATACAAGGCGATGTCGCTGGCAAAATAACCGTCAAACTGAACCAGAGCGATTTGCTGTCCCGCGCCGGTCAATGTGGTGCCGGGAACATACGCGGCCCGGAAGTCATAGCCCATATAGTTGCCACCCGGCCCGGAACCGGCGCGGGGCTGGAACGACGACGGCGCGTTCGTGGCTTGAAGCCGCAGTTTGGGATGGGGACGGGCATAGTTGTTCAACCCGCTGATGTCCGCCACCGGCAATGCGGCGGGAACGGTCGGCTCGGTGTCTGGAGAATAAAACGTCCGGTTTTCCGTCGGGTGACGGTAAGTGTGGAGGGTGACATTAAAGGCGTTCTCGACATCCGCCGCCTTGGCGTTGACCTCGATCAGCATCCGGTTGGCGTGGGTGGCGGCAACCGTCAAGCCGTGGGATTGGGCAAAGGCGACCACCGCCTGATAGTCCTGCTCCGTGGGGCCAAACTGAGCGGCGAAGTCGGCCGGGGCCAGATAGCGTTGGTAATTGGTGCTGGCCGGGTCATACATCTGCTGGAGCAGCGTGTTCAACGCAGCCTGATTGTGCAACGGCAGGCCGATGGCCAGATGCAGCCGGTTGGTGGCGTCAAGCTGACCCGTGGGCGAGAGTTGCGACACCGCCGGCGGCACATGGCCGTGAAGTTGTTTGACCGTTCCCGGCACGGCGGCGGACGCCGCCAGAGCCATGCCGGCCACGGCCAGCCATCCGAAACCAACCTTCAAAAAAGTCCTGTTCATAAAACTTCTGGTAAAAAATTCGTTGTTCACGGCATCAGGGGAAAGGCACGCCCGTATAGTTATATCCCGAGGGCTTGTTCGTGCCGGTAACAATCTGCGCGCTGGGCGGCAGCAAAGTGGCGGCCGCATCGTCAAAGGTCAAGGTGACATGGTTGACGCCATAGCCGTTGCCCGCATGCCCCATGATCAGCGTGCTCTTTTGCGCCGGAGATTCCACCAGCGCGCCGATGGAATACGCATCGGCGTGCGTCAGGTTGGTCAGGGTCACCGTGGCTTTGACCAGCGATTTGCCGACGCCGCTGACGGAGATCAACGACGGATAAGGCGAAGCGTTGGTGTTGTCGTTGATGACGATGGCGTTGGTGCTGGCGAACACCGTCGTCCACGCGCCCAAGGTGAAGTTGAACGCCGCCGTGCCGATGAACTTGGCGTTGTCATAAAGCGCAAAGGTCGGGGCAATGGTCAGCGTATTGGTGCCGTGGGCCGTAAAGGTGAAGGCGCGGGAGACCGAGTGGCCATAAACCGTCAGCGGGCCGTAGGTCTGCGAGGCCGGGCTGGGCGCAATCACGCCATTGGTCGCCAGCAGATAGGCTATCAGGTTCGTCACGTTCAGCCCGGCACTGTCGCGCAGGCCGAAGAGCACTTGCACGGTGTCGTTGGAATTGATGATGCCGTCGGCGGCATGGGAGGTGTAATTGGTGACGACCTGCGAACCGGCAGGAATGACATAGCTGCCGCCGTTTTCCAGAATGGTCAGGGTAGCCACGGCCGGCTTCACCAAAATGCCGTTGGTCGGATTGAGCAGTTGCAGGTTGACCGTGAGATTCGGCTGCACCTTGGTATTGGCGATGAGGGCGACGTTAAAGGTCTGGCTGGTCACGCCGTTGCTGAACACCAGCGTGCCATTGGTCGAGACAAAGTTTACGCCGGCCAGCGCCGTGCCGTTGGTGGCGAGATAGTCCACGCTGGCCACGCTGTTCGTGTAGCCGGTGCGATCCACTTCGATGGTGGCGAAAATGCCGTTTTTGAAAACCTTGTAATTGGACTGCGAAAACCGCAGGCCGGCGTTGCTCTCGGCAATCACCACCGTCTGGGTGCTCGGTGCGGTAAGCAGCCCGGGCGCGGTAACATTGGTCAGAACCACGGTGAAGGCGTGGTCGCCGGTCACCAGGTTGTTGTTGTAGATCGGCACCGAGAAGGTGTTGGTCGCGAGGCCGTTGGTGAACACCAGCGTGCCGCTGACCGCCTGATAATCCGTGCCGGCGAGGGCCGTGCCATCCTTGGTCGTATAACTGACCTCCAAAGGAATGTCATTGGTGCTGAACAGCACCGGCTCCACCCGCGGGTTGGAGCAGACCACGGTGACGACCGCAAAACCGGAACTCTTCAGCACCCGCTGCGCGTTGGTGTTGAAGTGCACGCCCGCCTCGGCATCCTGGATGACCACAACCGTGTTGCTCGGTGCAACAATCTGCGCATTGACCGGGCTGGTCAGTTGCAGGGTGAAGGTCAGGTCACCGTTGGCGTTGGTGTCATGCACCAGCGGCACGCTGATGGACTTGAACACTTCGCCGTTCGTGAAGTTCAACGTGCCGAAAGTGTTGGAATAATTGATCCCGGCCACCGCCGTGCCGTTCACCGTGGCGTAATTCACCGACGAAATTGGCGTAAAATTATAGAGGCGCTGGACGATGACGTTGACAAAACCGGCGTCTTCGGGCGCGCGATTGGTCGCGGCGGCAAACGCGATGCCGGTGTCGTTGTCCGTGATCGCCACAGCGCAGGTGGTGGGCGACAACAGGGACGCCCCGCCGTTCGGATTGGAAAGGGTCACCGAGAAATCCACGGTGCCTTGCGCCAGACTGTTATCCACGAGCGGAATGATAATGGTGCCGCTATTCACTGTGTCACCAAAGGTCAGGGTGCCGGTGGTGGTGACATAGTTGACGCCCGGCACTGCCGTGCCCACCGTCGTGGTGTAGGCCACCGACACGATGCCAGACGCGCCGTTGGTGCGGATGACGGTGAGGTAGGCGTTTCCGTCCCCTTCGTTCACTACGATGCTGTTGGTGAGGAAGCTCAAAATGCCCGGCGCATACACCGTGTCAATAATGGTCAGCATGGCGTTGGTCGGCGCGGCCAGCACGGTGTTGACGGCATTCGACAAGGCAAAGACCACGGTCTGGTTGCCGCGCGGCAACAGATTGTTGGTAATCCCAACCTGCACTACTTTGTCCATCTCGCCGGGGTTGAAGGTCACCGTGACATTCGTGGGATAGAAATCCAGACCGGGCACCGCCGTGCCGTTGGTGGTCGTCAGGAAGTCCACCTGGCAGGTGCCGATCGTGGTGCCGCTGCGGATGACATGGATGTCCGCTTCGCCGGTCAACACATTCTTCGCCACGAAAAAGTTTGGCGTCGAAAAACTCACCGTGCTGTCCACGTTTTGAATGGTCAGCACCGCATTGGTCTGGTCGCCATAGCCGGCGGTCGTATTGGACAGGTTCAGGTTGACGGTCAAGTCCGGCGTGACCACGCCGTCATCCATCACCGGCACCGCCACCGTCTTAAGCACTTCGCCGGGCGGGAAAACAACCGTCACGTTTCGGCTCAAGTAATTTGTCCCGGCCACGGCCGTGCCGTCGCTGGTGGTAAAGTCCACCGAGTTGGTGCCGTCCGTTCCGCCAACCCGGCGGATGGTGACGAGCGCATCCAGTCCGTTTTCAGGAACCGTATAGCTGGCGCTGGTGAACTCAAATGCGCCGGAACCGGTTTCGGAACCGCCGTAGATCCGGACAATCCGGTTGTGCGGCTCGCCATTGTATTGGGTAAACGCGCCGCCCAGCACCATCATCTGGTCGGGCGCCTGCACCAGCGCGGCATAGACCGCCCCGCTGGCGCCGCTGCCGAAATTGATGGAAGCATCCACCGACCCGTCCGGCATAAGGCGCGTGATGCAGTTGCGGGTGACGCCGCTGGCCTGCGTGAATTCACCGGCGACCACGATCCGGTTATCGGCCTGCAACGCCAAGGCGTCCACCGGGCCGTTGGCTCCGGTGCCCAGATTGGCGGCAAAATCTGAATCCACATGACTGTAGCCATTGCCGTCATCGAGAATTCTTGCGATATGCGGTGAACTGAAATTTTCAAATCCTGAATAGCCGTCGAAGACATTGGTGAAGTCACCGCCGATGACAATGCCGCCATCTGGCTGGATAACGATGGCGCGCACCGTGCCGCCAGCGCCGAGGGACGCGTCAAAGTTCGTGTCCACGGAGCCGTCCGCATTGAGGCGGGCAAAATGCGCCACTGGGAAGTTGTTGACGTTGGTGAACGCGCCGCCGATCAGCACCTTGCCGGCAAAGGGAGAATTGGTCGGATAAGCCGTCACCGCATAAACCACGCCGTCAGGGCCGAGGCCGGGATTGAAGCTGGTATCCACGGAGCCATTGTTGTTGAGCCGGACCAGAAACTGGTGGGGACCGGCGTTGACGGTCTGGAATGCGCCGCCGGCATAAATTTTCCGGCTGTCATTGACAAACGTTTCCGCCAGAGAATAGACCGTGTTATCGGCGCCCAAGCCGGGATTGAAACTGGTGTCGAGCGACCCGTCCGTCATGACGCGGGCCAGCCGGTTGCGGGCAACCCCGTTGACGGTGGTGAAGAGACCACCAATGACCACCCGGTCGTCCGACTGGTTGGCGAGCGCATAGACCGCATTATTGGCACCCGCCAAGCCAAAGAGGAAGCCGGTGTTATCCACCGAGCCATCCCCATTCAGCCGGGCAAAATAATTTTCCACCGAACCATTGACGGTGGTGAACGTGCCGCCGGCGACCAGCCGGCCATCCGACTGCTGGGCCAGCGCAAAAACGCTGCCGTTCATGCCGGGCGAGGCGTTGAACGTGGTGTCGCCGGAGCCGGGCGGACGGTTGTAGGATTCCGCATCCACGATGTGGACATTCGCGGTGGTCTGACTGCCCAACTGCGAGCCGCCACCGGGATTGGACAAATTCACCTGGAAATAGAATTGATCCGGGGGGAGATTCTGAAGCAAGTCATCCAAAATCGGCACCGTAAAACTTTGCGCCGTCTCGCCGGGACCAAAGAACAGCGTGTCCGCAGTGGCGGAATAATTGACGGTATCCAACGCCGTGTAATCCGCCGTGGCGTAATCCACGCTGGCCGGGATCTGCAAATCCTTCATCGAGCCGGTGCGGGTGACGGTGATGGTGGCGTAACCGCCGTTTTCATTGACCGTGTAGTCCGCCGCGCTGAACTGGAACGTGCCACCGTTCAGGTCATTCGTGATGATGACCATCGCGTTGGTCGGCGTGCTGATGGTGTTGGTGAACAAGGTCGGCCAGTTGGTGCCGTTGAGCGCGGGGCTGGACAAGGTGACGTTGAAAAAGTTGGTGGATCCCAAGGCGCTGGCAGACAGGAGCGGGACCATGAGGATGCGCGGGGAGACATCGCCGTTGTTCCATTGCAGGTTGGTGCTGATGCCGGTGTAATCCGTGCCGTTCACCGCCGTGCCGTTCGAGGTCGAAACGTGGACGGTCACCGTCCCCTTGCTGCCGACGATGCGCGTGACCGTGACCGGCACGAAGCCGGCGCTGACGGTGCCAAAATAGTTGCTGGCAGTGAAATCAAGGAAACCCGCGAAATTGGGGTTGATGATGCGGAGCCGGGCATCCACCAGCCCCAGCGAGGCGAGACCGTCGGCGGGCGCCTGAAGGTCGGACAACTGGAGGTTGATGAATTTTTCGACCGCGCTGATATAGTTCGTCGTCTTGACGGTCACCGGGAAGAAGTTGGTGGTCGTGCCCTGACGGATGATGACGGGGGCGCTGTTGAAATCATAGTCGCTGCCAACCGTGGCCGTGCTGCCATTCGTGACCGTCGTGCAGGTGACCGACACATCCCCGTAATTGCCATTGGTGCGGATGATCTCCACCGGCACCACCACCGGCCCGGAGGCCGCGCCGCCGACATAATCCGGCCCGGCAAAACCCACCACGCCGGACTGGTGCTGGTCATCCACAATCGTCAGCGGGGCGGTGATGAGGCCAAGGGCCACGCCCAGCGGGATGTTCTGGCCACCGAGGTAGAACTGGTCGGCGTTGGCCGGGTTGGCGAGCTGGAACTGCGCCGACAGGTCGCCGGAACTGGCGTTGTTGTTGATCACACTGACCAGCACCTGCGCCTGCGCATCCTCAAAATACCGGCCGAACGGATCCGCCAGAAACGTGTTGGTTCCGAACATGCCGTCGCTGCGCATCCGAGTGAAAGGAATAACCGGCGGCGAGCCGAGAATATCCCAGCTCATGCCGTAGGCCGGTGCCGGGCTGCTGTAGCTGAAATCGGTCGCGCTCTGCGCCACTCCGGGCACCACCGAGAAATTGGCCGAGGCGAAGCCCAGCGACCCGTTGGTGCGAAGCAGGCTCACAAACAGATCCGAGGCGCTCTTGTTGACGGAATAAGAATTCTCGAGCAGCCCAATATTGCCCGGCCCGGGCGTGCCGCCACCAATCAGCTTCGCAAAATTGCTGCGGTTGCGGATGCCGTCGCGCTCAAAAGTTTCGTGGTAGGAGTTGGTGTTGCTTTCCGGACGGACTTTGGGGTTGTATTGTCCGCCACCCACCTGGTCAAACGAACCACCAATCATCACGCTGCCGTCGCTTTGGAGGCCGGACGCAAAGACGGTTCCCACCGGGTCGCTGAAATGTTTGCGCGGCAACCCGGCAAACTGGTTGTAGGCGCAGTCCAAAAAGCTGGTGTCCACCGTGCCGTCGCTGTGCAGGCGGGCAAACCCCAGGCGGTGCGTGCCGTTGACGGCGGTGAAGGCGCCGCCGACATACATGGTGCCGTCCCCCTGCAGGTTCAAATTATACACGGTGCCATCCAATCCGACACCGCTGTAGAAATTGGCGTCAATGGTTCCGTCCTGATTCAGCCGGGTGAACCGCTTGACGGCCTGATTGTTGACCTGGCTAAATTCACCGCCCGCCAACACCTTGCCGTCGGGCTGCACGGCCAATGCATATACCGGCCCGTTGATGCCGGCGTTGGGGTCAAACGTGGTGTCCACGGAACCATCGCCCAGCAGACGCGCAAGGTGGTCTTGATGCGGAATGCCGCTCACCGACGTAAAATCTCCGCCGACATAAATCTGGTTGGCGAAGGAAGACTCCACACTGGCGGTATAGGACCACGCGGTTCCGAACTGGCCATTCGTCTCGTTCATCACGATGGTGATGGCATTGAATGTCAGACCATTGGTCGGACCAAAGGGAATAACCAGATGTCCGGTATAACTGACCCAACCGGTGTCGTAAATCAAAACGCCGTTGGTGGGGCTGCCATAATACACCCGCATATCGTCCGGCTGCATCAGCATGTCATAATCCACCGTCAATATGCCGGAAGGCGCGCCAATATTAATAAAATTATCGTCGCGGGCCTGACCACCACTGGCATTTCGATTGGCTTTGATGAAGGTTCCCCCCTGTTCGGCGAGGGCATAAACGGTGTTGGTCAGGGCGTTGCCGGCGTTGAACGCGGTGTCCAATGAACCATCATAGTGCAGGCGGGCGAGGTTATGGCAGGGTGTCCCGTTGTAAGAAGTGAAATTGCCGCCGATGATGATGTTGCCATCACCCTGCTGCAGGATGGCCCAGACCGGCCCGTTGGCACCCGCGCCCGGATTAAAAGTGGTGTCCAGCGTGCCATCGCTGTTCAAACGGGCAACATTGCCACGCGGAGTGCCGTTGTAGGAAACGAAGCTTCCGGCGATCATCAACTGGCTGGTGTTCGTGGCAAAAGTGATGGCATTGATGAAAATGGGCGGGTTGTTATAGCCCGGCACGGCCCCCACACCACCGCCGGGATTGAAAGAGGTGTCCAGCGAACCATCCGTGTTGACGCGTGCAATGCAGTTGCGGGCATTACCATTGTATGAGAAAAAGTCGCCAACAATGACGGTCTTGTCATCACTCTGAACGGCGACCCCATAGACCTGGCCATCCGTGCCAGGATGCTTCATGTTCGGTGGCGAGCTGCCTATCTGCATGTTTGCCAGATCAAGGTTGAAGTCAGCATTGAACTTTTCATCCACGGAGCCGGCGGGCGGGTTTTGATCCTGAAACAGCAACGTCACCGTTATCTCCCCCACCATCCCGACATCTCCCGACATCACATTCCCATGGCCATCCCTGGCGAACAACTCAATGTGAAAATCCTCATTAAAATTGACCTGGCCGTTGTTATACACCGTGAAGGACAGTGGCTTTGACTGCATATCCTTGTCGCCCCAGCTGATCGTGCCACTGTAGCCGCCGGAGAAAATAAAGTCCGGGTTTGCCCCCAAGACATTGCCGCCATTCGCCGGATCCGGCGTGGCGTAATCCGAGCCGGGCTGCAGCGGGAAGCGCATGTTTTGCAGGGTGTTGAAATAATAGGGGTCGGTATTATAGAAAGGCCAGCCGCTGTTGACCTGATAATAGATGTTCGTCGCGATGTTTTGCGCGCCGGTGCGGGATACCCAGATGGTATAGGTGTAGGTAGAGTTGGATGTAATCGGCCGCTCAACGCGGTAATTTATTTCGCCAAAGTTGAAGGCATTGTCCGTGACATAGTTCGTGACCGGCACCGGCCCGTTGGTGTCAACGATGGCCTCCGCGCCAAATGGCGATGAATAGAGGTTCAAAATACGCACCAGCGCCTTGTTGAACACCGGATCCACTCGCGGCGCGGACACGGCGGCGGACTCCTGCGGATCCGGCAGCGGATTGGACAGCAGCACCGTGAAGTCGCGGTTCGGAGCGGCGGCGGCGGTCCCTGACGATCTGATGGAAATTGAGATGGTCTTGCTCATCTCAAAGTCATCAAAAGTGAGGATGCCATTGGTAATCGGGGTGTAATCCTTACTTAAGACAGAGGTATTCGTGAAATATGGCAAATGAGTAACAGGGTTGGTAAAAACCGTCACATTTGTTACATACCCCACCGCCGGCAAGTCACCGTTGGACAGCAGCCCCGGCGCACCATCCATCGTCTGATACTGGACCGTGGCCCGGCCAGTATAACCGCCCACCCGCGTGACGGTGAGCAGCACGCGGGACTCCAAGGTGGAACACTGGTAAAGCAGCAGCGGATTGCCGCTGGCATCCGTGAGGCCGGTTTGCTCCACATTTTCCGAGGCAAAACGAAACGCCCCGGAGGAATGATAAGCCCAGTTCAAGGCAATCGGCCCGGTGGAGCTATAAACAAACTGACCCTGCCCGGATTTAAACGAAAACATGCTGTCGGCGGCAATGTAATAGACCGAGCCGGCCTTGACATTAAACCGGACGCTGCTCGGCCCGGTGAACGGCTGGGGAAAGTTATACAACGAGCTGGAAGCCGTCACCCCACCACTATTGGTGTCCACCTGATAAGTGTTCTGGTTCGCCCAAGTTTCAGAATAATAATCACTTTGCAGCCGGTTCGGATACAGGTCGTCATTGGCGGCGATCTGGTAAAGACTAGTAAGGTTCGTGCCGCCATAAACCGCCAGCACCGTGTCCAGCGGCTGACCGTAAAAATTCGTGCTGCCGATGGTATCAATCGAAACTTCCCCGTCATTGGTGGCGGAAAACTTGAACCACACCGGCGACTGCGCGGGAAAGCCGGCCAGATTGGGCGTGCCGGGATCCGCCGTATAAAAGCTGTTGTCAACGCTGGTGCTGCCCCAAGCGCCGCCAATGGCAATCGGACTGCTGAAGGTGCCGGGCAAACTGGCGTGGCCGGCGTTGGCCAGCAACCCGGCCAGAACCACCGCCGCCAGTTTCATTGGGCCGGAAAGAACACCCGTCATTTTTTTAATTATTGTTTGAATTGCTTTCACAACGATTCTCCATTCAGCCTGCCGTCCCAAGGGCCGGACAGGCACTAAATTTAATTGATTTCACCGGCCACCGCTTCAATACGGATAGGTCAGCCTAGCATCCACTCCCACCTTATAAAACTGTTGAACGCTGTTAATATCCATAGGAACAACTAGACTCAATTGTTTAGGTGCTGATGGATAAGCAAGGTATGGGACAGGAGATGGAAAATTGGTATAGGGAAGCCAGGGACCCGTAGAAAAATTAGTTGCATTCAAAATATAATTCATCGCGTTTGGGATGCTAAACCAGTTCAACACAATAGAGTTTGCAGGTGTGTTAGTAGCCGTTTGCGTGAGATTAATTTGATCCGCCGTAAAGAACGGCGTCGGATCATAGAGGTTGTAAATCCCGTCGCCGTCCGAATCCATGTCCGCACTCTGCGCAAGCGCGGCGTTGACCGTGTTGGTGACGCCGGGCGGATAGACCAGATTCGTCGAGCTGAACTGGCCGGCATAAGACGGAACCCAGCGCAGGCGCCCGCCGTTGAAGCCAAGCTGGCTGGACTGGTCAATGGCTTCCGCCACCGAGCCGCCGTTCATCACCGCCTGGGCGTAATAAATAATCAGGTTGGTGTTGATGCTCAACCAGGGGAAATCAAAGGGGTGACCAGCGCTGTGGTTGGTGGTGGCATCCCGCAGTTCAAGATAATCCACATACAGGGCGTTGCTGACGCCGGCGGCACCTTTGAAGATAAACTTGCTGGTGCTGCCGGGCGAGGTCAGCACCAGGCGCCCCAAGGCCATGTTGTTGCTGAACCCAAGCGCAGAAACTCCCAAGTCGGTTCCCGCCCAGGTGTTGGTGATGGCTTTGTTCGGGCCGGGGCAAATGTTCGTGATGGTCGTGCTCAGCAAATCGCCCGTCGGCGGCTTGATGGTCAGGGCAAATCCCTGCCCGCCCGTGCCGTTGGTCCGGCCCACGGTCCAGAAATTGCCGTTGGTCAGGCCGGCATCAATCCAGTTGGTCGGCGCCAGCGTGAGTGAAAGGCACTGCAACCAGGTGTTACTGATGAGCATGGTGGCGGCGGTCAGGGAAATGTTTCCGCCCGCGTAAATCGCACCGTTGGTCAGGGTGGTGTTCACGGTTTTCGCGGTGAAATTACCCACGCCGTTGGAAATGACGCCGCTGTTCAGGAAATCATGGGTCGTGAGCACGGTTCCCTGGTCGGCCACCAGACCGCTGTTGATAAAGGCATCGTAGGGAACCTGACCCGAAATGATGTTGGTGGTCGTGGCCACGGCGTCCGCCCCGCCGTAAAGGTAATTATGGCCGCTCCACGTCAGGTTCGTCGAACTCGTCCAGGTCATGATGGAATTTCCCGCCGCACCGGCAGTCGCCGCCGTCACGGTGAAGGCGTGGCTGGCTAGGACACCGGCATGGACGAGGGCGTTGGACGTGGTGGCCTTGCTGTATTTCGTGCCCGCGCCCGCCGCGTGGTTGATGGCGGCGATCAGGTTGTTCATCGAGGTGTCAAAGTTGAGACCGATCTTCACCTGGTTCGCCAGCTTGTTGGTGAGCGTGTTCACAAACACATACTGGTTGGTGCCAACGATGACACGGTTGCCCTTTTTGACATTCGCGCCAATCAGTTTGGAAAGTTTTCCGGTGGCCTTCACCGCCGGCAATCCAGGGCCGTAAGAAATGCTGTTGGAGGTGCTGATGAACTGCGCCAAATTCGAGAGACGGATGGCTCCGTTGTTGGTGAGGCAGCGCATATTGGGCAACTGCGCCGGACCGAAGGTGCCGGTGCCGATCCAGTTCAATTCGCCGTCCGCCGAGGATGCGCCATTGCCCACGCCGTTGGTGGTCAGCGTTAGATTTTGGGCGTCAATGGACACGGTGCCATAGACGTTCAGGGCATCGCTGATGAGCAGGTTGGTGGAACCATGGAGAACAAAGTTCTTGATCCAAGGAACCGTGGTGGCCTGCAACCGGCTGCGGACAAGCAGCACGCGGAAATCGTTGGTGCCACCGTTGGTGTTCGCCTCCAGCCAGCGCGTGCTCCATGCCTGGATGCTGCCGCTCCAGTTGGGCAGGCTGGCGGACAGCAAGTTGCTGATGATCATCTGGCCGTTGGTGACGCCAAGGTTGAAGTCGGCAAACGGGGAACTGATGGACGCGCCGGCGCTGCCGTCAAACTGGTTGGTGGCGACGATGCTGATGAAGTTCTGGCCGCCGATGATGGCCTTTTCCAAGTTCAATTCCCGGCTGGCGGTGATTTCCACCCGGGCGGGCAGGTTGGTCAGTGAGCCGCTCGGATTGGTGACGCTGACATTGGTGGAAATGGAGGCCGTCAGGATCTGGCCGTTCATGTAGGAATACGGGTTGGAAAAGCTGATCGAGGAAAAAACATTCGAGAAGCCGGCCGTGACCGGCCCCACCAGCAGCGGCATGGACGAGGCGATGAACGAATAATTGTCCGGCACGCCGTTGTTGACGAAGACGTTGGTGGAGGCGCCCCAGACATAATTGTCCGTCAGGTAAAGGTAATTGGTGGTGTAATTGCCCGTGATGGGATCCAGCACGGGTCCCACCCATTCCACATGGGCCGCCCCGGATTCGAAGCCCAGCGAGCCCGTATCAGGGGTGTCAATATAGACGTTGTAAGGGACGTTCGGACTGTCGTTCTCCACAAAGACGGCGCGGTAGATGACGTTGCTGGTGCCCAGCCCTACCACATCAAAATAGGAGGCGGAATTGCTCAACATCAGGATGGTCGGAATCGGGGAATAGGAAGATCTGGCAGTGTTGGCGGTGAGATACAACTTCGGGTTCCATTCGCCGAAAAAGTCCGTGCCGACCGCGCCGGAACTCGTGAAATTCACGTTGTTGAGCAGGAGGCTGCCAAGCAGGAGGCTGTCAATCGTGCCCTGATTGGCATCGATCGCGCTTTCCATCGAGAGAACGGCGCGCGTCAGATCCACGTTCTGCCCGTTCAGTTGCAGCCGCCCGTTGGCACCGATGACAATGTTGCCGGGGTTGACGATGTTGGTCGCGGAAATGGTGCACTGGCCAAGGCTCGACAGGTAATAGAACAGAAAATCGCCATCGGTGAAAGTATTGTTGCCGTCAAGCAGCGAGTCCACGCGGATGATGCCTTGGTTGAAAAAGGTATCCGCCAGATAGTTGTTGTTCAACAAGGGCGCGAAGTTTTCGAACTTGGCCACAATCCCGTAAGTGGCGAGGGAGTTGCTCAGGTTCTGCCCGTTGAAAATCATCAGGCCGTTTTCGCCGTTGGTGTAATAGAGCGTGTTGCCCGGCTCAAACACGGGCAGCCGCGTGGCGGTGGGATAGCTGTGGTCGCTGATGCTGAAGACGCTCTCGTTGTCGAACGCCGTCGCGTCTATCGTCGGCAGCGGGTTTTCCGGGACGACATAGTAGGCGTCGGAAAGGTTTTGAAACAGCGGCTCGGTGGCCATTGCCGGCAGGGCCGGCAGCAGCGCGCCAAGGGCCAGCACGCGGAGGGTTTTGCGGAACAGATTCATGCGTCGGGAAAAAGGTTGGTGATGCGCCGGCAATTTCATTGGATGATGAGGGAATAATCCCATTGCACCGTGTTGGAATTGGCGTCGGTCACGGTCACGGTGACATCATAAACCAGCGCATTGGGCGCCAGCCGGACGGGCGTGCCGGTCAAAAGACCGGTTGAATCCATCGTCAACCCCGGCGGCAGATTGCTCGCCGACCAGGTGAACGGTGCCGTCAGGCGAGTGCTGTCAACGGTGAACTGCACCGGGCCGTAGAAGACGTCACTGGTGCCATTGTCCAGGCTGGTCGGAGAAACCTGCGCGAGCATCTGGTTGTTCAAGTTGTCCAGACTCTCGGTATCCGGATAAACGACGGGGTAATTGGTGCTGGCGTCAAACGACCCCCAGTGGCTGGTCTGCACCTGAACCGTCTCGTTGACGTTGGAGAATCCGAGATTGAAGATATTGGTGCCCAAGAACAGCAACTGGTTTTTGAACATGAACTGCGCCTCGTAGCCGTTGCGGAACGCATTATTGACCTTGTTGTAATCAAAAATCGTGTTCGGCGTGATCGTCCCCGGCCCGGCCAGGTTGCTCAACCTCTGGGTGTCGTCAAAATTGATGTCGCGGATAACAGAACCGTTGAAGGTGTTTGCCTCCGCCTGATCCGAGCAGGTGATCAGGATTTCCGGCGCGGTCACCACGCGGTCAAAATGACGCCGAACCCAACGGCTGCCCTGAAGCGCCACCATGTCGTAGCCGTTGGTCTGCGGCTGCCAAGATTCCACGCCAATCAAAGAGTCATAGTCAACACGGACAAATTTCACCTTGCCAACACCCTGATAATATCCCGTCGTGTTGGTCGGATTATCGCAAGTCACCGGCAGGGTGACATAGGTGTAATTGGTATACCAAGTGATGAGGTTTTGCGTATAGCTGGAACCCGTGGTGTTGGTGGACGTGACCGTGTTGGTGCCCGTCGCCGTAAGGCTGTTGGTGGTATAGATCACGTTTTTTTGCAGCGTATAAAGAATGTCCACCGGGCAGCGGTTGGTGCCCAGCAGCGGCACGATGTAAAAACTGCCGGCCGGCGTATTTTTAAGCGTCACTTTCAAATTGGTGATGTTGGTCGCCAGCGGTGAGCCAAAGGGAGCGCCGACCAGCGGCGCGACCGTCACCGTCTGCAGGATAGCCGGGGCATTCGGCAGATAGTAGTTGGTCACCACGTTCGCAAAGGTGGTGACGTATTTGTGCAGCGGATAATAGGAGCGGTTGGTCACCAGCAGCAGGCGCTGTGGCGTGCCGTAGGGCGAGCCAACCGGCGGTGGCACAAATGTTGACGTGATGGACAGATTGGTCGCCGGAATCCAATAATCATGCGAACTGGTCACCACCAGTCCCGGATAATTGCTCTGCATGACGCTCGGTGCATTGGTGGCGGCGGCCGCCAAAAACGCCCCATAATCATAAGTGCCGAAGCCGGTGACGGTGCTGGCATTGACCGGGAACAGCGCCTGCTGCCCGGTCGTGTTCGTGACCGCCGAAAAAAGCAGGCTGCCCGCCGGGGCGCTCTCCCGGTTCACGTTGTTCGTGGAATACAGGTAGCGCAGGCCGGACACGTCATCGCGGGTCAAACCGGTGTAAAACCCTCCCACCTGCAGGCCGCCGCCGCCGAAAATATCGCCAATATTGTCGGCCACGGCGGTGTTTTGGTCGGAATCCGTATCCGTGGAAAACGGAACCGTCCATGCCAGCGGATTCCCGGGAGCGCAAATTTCAATGATGTAATAGGTGTAAAGGATGTTGTTGACGTAGGACGAATACTGGATTTGTGCGGGAACCAAACCCAGAGATTCAAAATTGCGCTGCACCACGAGATAGAGCGCCGTCTGCGGGCAGGCCGGGCCCGGATCGCGATCATGCAGCGTCCAGGTGAACCGGCCCGGCTCCGCCAGTCCCAACTGCTCCACGAGCAGGTGCAAGGTCGCTGACTTGAGATCCGTCAGATACAGCGCCGACGCGTCCGAGTTTTCATGCTGTGAATTCAGCGGAAACGCATTCGGATCCAGCTTGTCCACGTTGGTCAGGCTGTTGATCACGTTCATGGCGCTGTCCACCGCGGCCACGCCGTTGGAGTGGAAGTAGGTCCAGAAATTCGCGTCGTAGGAATAATAAATGATCGGCACGTTGCGCCGAAATTCCTCAAACATATCCTTCGGGGCACCAATATCCCCCAGATAAATCGGCCCGCCAGGCATGGCGTTGTCCATGTAGGCATAGCCATAGCCGATCACGCCCGTCTGCCAGGCATCGCCACCGTTGCCCTGCGGCCCCAGCAGGGAAAATCCCCAGCTCGACTGCAGGCCGGCCGCCAGCAACGCCATCCAGAAAATTCTTTTGATATTTCGCAACATACAAATTGATGATTAACGCAGCAGCAACACGCGGTAATAGCCCACCGGGCCGCCGCCGATGTAAATGGAGTCCGTCCCGCCGGCGGCAAAACGCGGCTTGCCCACCGCCTGCCAAGTGACAAGATTGGTCGTCACTTCCACCTGATATTTTGCGCCGGGCTGCGTGTTCCAATGCAGATACATTCCGTTCTTCGCGTGCTCCAGCGCGGTCTTCAGCCAGGTGCTGGAATCCTGCGGCTTGCCGCCGCTCAAAAACACCTGCGCCAGCGTCGGACCATCCGCACTCAAGCGGTTGTCGGCGGCGAGCCACAAGTTCGTCGCGGTTGCGCCAAAATTTTCCACCATCCACTCCCACGGGATGCCGCCCCAATTCGCCCCGCTCCAAGTCTTGCCCTTCGCCGGCGGTGACAGCGGCGCGCGCCGGCCATCGTTCAGGACATAGCCAACTTGAAATGAATGAGTGCTGCCCGCGAGCAGGCCGTGAATCGAACTCATCGTCCATTGATTGCCCGCCAGCGAAGCCGCCGGCGTGGCGGAGCCGTCCACATAGACCTGAAAATTGGAAACGGCCAGACCCGCCAACTGCGGCCAGGAAACCTGCAGTTCCGGCTGATAGACGCCCTTGCTCACATTGAACGGCGCATAGACAAATGCATTGGCCACCGGCTGCAACACCGAGGTTACGTCGGCATAGCGCTGGGCATACAAATCGAAACCGTTGGCCAAGCCGTTGAAACTGGTCCAAATCGCCACGAACTGGCTGCTGCCATCCGAAGCCACCACCGGCTGCAGCTGGCGGCTGATGGTCGTGGTGTTGACCAGCAGTTCGCCACCAATGAGCGTGCCGTCGCTGTGGACATACTGGCCGAACACGCCCTCGCGGGAACCATCCTGGCCCAGGCTGGTCCAAACGACAAAAAACTCCTGGTTGAGCGCCGCAATTTTCGGCGCGTATTGGTCGCCGAACGTGTGCGTATTGACCCGCACCACCGCGCCGCCGGTGCCGGCGCTGGTGTAAGGCCGCGCGTAAATGTCCCAACTGTTCGTCAGCGTCGTCATGTCCAGCGCCGCCCAGGCAACCAAGAAACTGCCGTCCGCCGCCGTGGCCAGTTGCGGCGTAGCGCAGGGATTGGCATCCTCGTCCACCAGAAATTCACCACCAACGGGTGAGGCATTGGTTTTGAACAGGCGGGCGTAAATATCCACACTCGGCAACGGCGCGGCCCCGGCGGCATGGTAAACCGTGTTGCTGCCGTAATTCGGCGCGAGGCTGCGCTGCTGCTCGGACACCCACGCCACCACGAAGCCGCCGTTGGCCAGCGCCGTCACCGCCGGCGTGCGCTGGTTGAAATTAATGAACTGGTTGATGAGAAATTCGCCACCAACTTTCTTGCCGGCGGGCGAAAACAACTGGCCGCAGACATCCAGCCGCGACCCCGCGCCTGCCTTGTTGTAACTGGCCCAGACCACGATGACATTGCCGTTGGCCAGCACCGCCACGGCGGGGTTGATCTGAAAATTATTCGTGAAGGTGTTGACGAGCACATCGCTGGTCGTGGTGAACGTGCCGTTCGTGTTCAGGAACCGCGCAAAAATGTGCTGGAAGCCTTCGCGTCCGCCCTGCCAGACAAACACTGCGCCGCCGTTTTTCAGCAGCGCCACGCGGGCGTTTTCCTGGTCGTTGGAACCCACCGCATTCACGCGAAACGGCGCGAACGCGCCGGACAAAGTGCCGTCCAACTGGCACGCGCTCACGCCCTGGCCGCTGCCATCGGTGGCATTGTCCTGCCAGACCAAATAACCGCCACTGGCAGAGAGCGCGACATCCGGGTGCATCTGGTCGCCGGGCAACTGGCCGACGACGGCATACTCGGTGCCGTTGGCACCGTAATAATTGGTCTGCGCGGAAACGGAAAAACAAACCGCCCCGACGCACACCGCGACGGCGGCCAATATTTTCAAACGGTCAAACGACGACATCATGGTAGGCAGACAAAATAAACCACCCCGGCGGGTTTGTCTAAAAATTCCCGCCGTTGCCGCCGGCTGCGTTTCCGCACCGGCCACTTGGTTGTTCCAGCTTTGCAAATTCATTTTCAATCAAATCAGTTCCGCCTGTTTTTCGCCGCCGGCTTCCAGCGCGGCGAGCATTCCCTTGAATCCCCACGCGGCAAACAACCGGCTCAACGCCGCCTGGTCGCCCGCGCCAGCCACCATTTTTTCCGGCGCAAAATCGCACGGCACGTCCGGCAGCCGCACCAGCCGCTGATTACGAACCACCGCCGCCGCCGCGCCACTCAATGACTGCCGCAATTTTTCCGACTTCACCTCAGCCAACCGCACCAGCAAATTGTCCACCGCGCCAAATTGTTTCAACAGTTCCGCCGCCGTTTTCGGCCCCACGCCGGGCACGCCGGGGATGTTGTCCACCGCGTCGCCCATCAGCGCCAGCCAGTCGGCGACCTGCCCCGGCTCCACGCCGGTCTTGGCCCGCACCTGTTCGGCTCCCCAAATCGTCCCGGTCTTGTCGTTCGGGTTCAACAGCCCGATTTGCACCGAGACCAACTGCATAAAATCCTTGTCGGAACTGGCAATCACCACGTTCCAACCCGCCGCCGCCGAGCGCCGCGCGAGGCTGGCGATGTAATCGTCCGCCTCCACGCCGTCGGCACGGTGGCTGGCGATTTTCGCCGCCGCCAAAAATTCCACAAGGCCGTCCAACTGCGTCCGCAAATCCGCCGGCATCTCCGGCCGGTGCGCCTTGTAATCCGGCAGCTCGGCCAGCCGCTCGGCGCTCAAGCCGCCGTCCCACACGACCATCAGATGCGTCGGCTCCACGGCCAGCCGCATCTTTTCGAGCATCTTGACGAAGCCGTAAATGGCGTTCGTCGGCTGCCCGCCCGGCGCGCGCAGCTCGCGGATGGCGTGAAACGCGCGATACGCGTAGGCGTGCCCGTCAACAATCAGGAGCCGGTTCACTCTTTGGCCACCGGCGGCGAAATTTTCTGCAAACCGGGCGGCTGCGCCGGAATCGCTGCCTGCGCGAACGGCAGATCGTCGTCGGTATGCACGCGGTTGCCCGCCGGGTCAACAATGGTGGCGGTGACAAAAATCATCAGGTTCTTTTTCTGGGTGGTCTTGCTCTGATTCTGGAAAAGCCGGCCAATCAGCGGCAGGTCGCCAATCACCGGCAACTGACTCTTGCTGGACTGAACGGACGATGAAATCAATCCGCCGAGCACCACGGTCTGGTTGTCCCAGACGTTCACGGTGGTGACGACCTGACGGACGCTGAATTTCGGCAAGGCGACCGGCAGCGTGGTGCCATTCAGGTTGCCAAGCGAGCTGCCGGGGTTGTAGCCCGGGATTTCGCTCGCGCTGATGGTGTCATAGCCGAGGAACTCGGTGTCCGATGGGATCAGGGCCAGGTTGATCGTGTAGCCATCGGACAAAACATAGGGCACCACGTCCAAAATCGGACCGATTTCAACCTGCTGGGTGCTGGGGCTGACGGAGGCGACCCCGGGCGCCTGCACAACACTATTAACACTATTTCCGCCGCTATTACCACCACCGCCGTTGTTGGCCGTTCCGTTGTCAAAGGAAAAACCCGTGACAACATTTTGAATGGCCGTGGCACGCATCTGGGTCTGGCGACCGCTGGTGGTGGTCACTTCCGGTTCGCCCAAGGTTTCCGAACCAGTGCGCGTCTGAAGCGCGTGAATGACCATGCGGAAATTCGGGTCGGTCAGGATGCCCGTGAGGGTTGCCACCGTGGGGGCACCGGAGCCGCTGGAAAACAACTGTTGATCCGTGGCGGCTCCAGGAATCACACTGGCAGCGGTATTGCCCGGAAATAGGCCGAGCGGATTAGCTGCAGAAGTGCCCGGCACCTGCCCGGTCCCCAAAGACGGCGAGGTGCCGCCCGACCCCACGACCGAGCCGTTGCCGGTCATGTTAAACTGGCCAAGATACCAGTCAAAGCCCAGCGCCTTGTTGTCATCTTGCTGCACCTCGATGAAACGCGACTTGATATGAACCTGCGGAGCGACCTCGTCCAACATCTCAATGGCGCGCTCAATGGTGTCCAAGTCCTGCTCCGTGGCCTTCACAAAAAGTTTGCCCACGCGGTCGTTGAAAAACACCGCCTTGCCGGGCGGGCTTGAAAGGTTCACGCCCAGCGCGGTGAAATAAGCACGTGCCGCCGCGCTGACCGTCTCGGCCAGTGTCACCTGCGTGATATAATTCAAGCCGCCATTGCCACCCACGTTACCACCGCCGCCACCACCGCCGGCGGCCAGCGGATTGACTGACCCCTGGCCTTGGCCACCGCCACCGCCACCACCTTGGCCGTTGCCTGTGTTGCGCAAACCGCCCGCACCGGAAAAGGCATTCACAACCCCGACCACCGCGCCGCCGTTATTTTGATTATTACCACCACCACCACTGTTGCCGCCACCGCTGTTGCCGCCACCACCGCTGCTGCTGCCACTGCTGCTGACCGAGCCAAAACTTGCCGAGCCAACGCTTTCCAAGCCGGAATAGAACGTGTTTGGATCCACCTTGAAGACGCGGGTGAAAAGCTGCGGCGTTTCCGCGCCCTTTGATGAAAACACAATGGCGAAATCCGTCACGGTATATTTGATCGGATGATCGGCCACCATGACAATCGCATCCAGCACATCCGCCAGCCGGACATCGGACAGGTTGGGAATCTTGACGATAAATGAGCCGACATCCACCGCTTCGCCGCCGCCGGGAGCGCTGGCCAAAAGCTGTCCGGTGGCCGGATCAGTCGCCATCGGCGCGGCGGCCGGGGCACCGGGCACCCCACCCACGCCGCCAAAACCACCGCCAAAACCGCCGCCCAGTCCCGTGGCCGTCGGCGCGGCAATCGCCTGACCGGACAGATCGGGGTTCGGGTTGATCAGGAAGTTGATGCCCTTGCGCTGCGGATCACGCAGGCGTGACTGCTCGGAAAGGTTCCGCAACACTTCGCTCAACGGCAGCCCGTCGAAGGAGACCGAGTCCAGCCGGATGTGGTCGAGCTTGGAGACGATGGCCTGCCGACCCGGCCCGGTGTAAACCAACTGGTTGGTCGCGTAGGGATTGCCCGCCGTCAGGTTGTTTTTATTGGCGGGCAGAATCCATTGTTTCTCCACCGTGGTCATGCGCTCCTGCGTGTTTTCATTGTGCTGCGTGTTTTCCCGGGTGAACCTGGCCTGCTGGATCAAATTCATGTAATAGAAGGCCGCTGCGTTGTCGGGATCAATGGCCACGGCCTGGTTCAACTGTGCCTCGGCGTCATTGAGCTTGCCCATTTCATACAACAATTTGCCATTCTGCACATACGTTTTGGCGTCAAGCTTCTGGGCGGCAACCTGCGGCACCTGCTCCAACACTTCAGGGCTGGCCATGCGGCCTTTTCGGGCGGCAATCATCTGGTCGTTCTGCTTCTTGAAGGCCAGCGCGGCGGGATTTTTTGGATCCGCTTTCAACACCTGCTGCGCTTGGATGCCCGCCTCGTGCAAGTCGCCATGCGCCTGCGCGTCGCGCGCCAGCGTCAACCGCGTGACGGACAGGCCGTTGATGGCCTGCGCAGTTTCGGCATCAACGCCGGAACCAATCTGCTGGGCCAACTCGCACGACTCCTGGTAAAGCTTGGCGGCGGCCACGGTTTCGCCGGCCTGGCTGGCGCGGCGGGCGTCGAGCAGTTTCTGCTGGAGCACGATTTTGTTGGCTTGGCGCAACACGGCTTCGTTGACCGCCGTGGCGGCGGGGCTGTCCTGGGCGGTTGCGACGGCGGGCAAGGCAATCACGGCGGCAAGACCGAGGAAAAGGATGGCGGCTTTAGTCATGGCAAATTGAGGTTCTGAAAAGTGTCGCGGTCAATTAGAGATATTTAACAGTCAGGGGGCAAATGGCAAAGTTGTTTTTTTCTGGTTGGACTGGTCGGTCAACACCACATAGCTCTGGCCAATTTCAGAGACGATGAAATCAGTGAAATTAAACGGCGTCCTGGTGCCGACCCGGCAGTTGTGAAAAGCCTTTTTCTCGGGGTCGTAGCGGAAATCGGCCATGTAGCCGTCCACGCGGCGATACGGCTTGTCGCGCGTCACCGTCACCGTCTCGCCGGTGTCGGCCAGTTTGATCAGCACCGAATCCGGATTTTCCGGCGCACCGATGACATCCACCAGCGTGAACGTCTCGTTCTTGTCGCCCTTGGAAACATAGCGCTGCTGCTTGACCCGCTTGGCCGGCGACGGAGCCGCCTGTTTTTCCACACCGATGACATAGCGCGCCCCGGCATCGTTCGTCGTGGCCGAGACCAGCGTCATCACCAGATACAACGGCGTGATGTTGGTGACCACCGCAATCCGCGGGCCGACACTGGTGTCCTTCTTGACCAGCCTTCCGTCCGCCGTCTTCACCCACTCGAACGGGTTGAACACCTTGTTGCCCGTCTCCAAGTCCAGCAGAGACGGCGTCTGCAACCGCGTCATCGCCGTGCCGTTGGTGGAGAGGTCCATTTCCGGCAGCGCCTTGGCCGGCGGGTTGATCAGGCTGGTCGCCTGACCCTCCATCGACTCCTTGTCCGACGCGATGTAAAACAGCATGAACACCAGCACGCCGATCAGGCCGGCCAGCACGATGCCCAGCAAAATCTTTTCGTAATGTTTTTTGAGAAATTGCATTTTAGCTCTTGGGCAACAGTTTCACCAACCCCACCTCCAGCGAGATGCGGAGGAGTTGCTCTTTCAACACCGTCTGCAAACCGCCCTTGCCCGCCACCGGCTGGCCCGGTGCCGCCGCCGGCTGCGGAATCCCGCCGGCCTCGCCGCCATACCGGCCCGGCATCATCACCCCCGGCATATCCGGCGTCGCACCGACGGCAGCAGCGGCGGATGTCGCCGGCTGGATATTGATGGACTTGATCAAAAACGTGTTTGATGACGTGGCGAACGCGCCCACCACGCGCGCCAACTCCGGCGTGAAGCAGCGGAACGTGACGACATACGGCGTGATGACGGCCAGATCGTTGGTCACCGGATGCGCATCAATGTAATCGGCCTGCGAGCCGACGGCGTCGTCCGCCGACACGCGCACGCGCTGGATGCCGTCCAAGACGTTGACGCGCGCGGAAAAAACCGTCTCCGCAATCGTCTTCACCTCGCCGAGCTGCGCGGACAGCGGCTCCAAGCTGCCTTCCGCAAACCTCACCAACGGGCGCTCGGCAGAAAAGGAAAAATCACATTTGGGCGGCAGCGTGACGCCGGCATCGTCCGCCTCATGCTGCAAGACGTCAATCGTGCGCCGCAGGGAGCCGGCGAACGTCTCGCTGGTGACGCCAGACGGGGGAATGGCGGGAATGTTCTGAAAATATTTTCCCGCACCGGCAATCCACTCCCGCAACTGCTTGTCCTGATCCCGCGCCGCCTGGATGTTGTCCACCTTCTCGTTGCCGGGCGAGGGCTGCTGCTGGTGGATGCTGTTCAACTGCTGGTAAATCTCCTCCAGCTTGGCCGCCGCATCGGAATTGCGCGACAAACCTTTGTAGATATAAAAACCGCCCGCACCTAGCAGCGCCAGCGTCGCCAGGCCACCGACCACAATGAAAAGATTTCGTTTGATCCAGCCCATATCAAAAATTAAGCGGGTTGAGCGGCATCACGTTCAGCGTGAAACTGAAGGTGCCGGTGACCTCGTCCGGCACAATGTTCCCGACCAGCGACGTTGCCTTCGGGTCCACGAACGGGGAATTCTTGATCTCGTTTTCCACCGCGTAGGCAATTTCACTGTCCGGCGCGTCCACGCCAACGAGCCTGACCGCGCGGCAAACGAGGGTGATGACATTGTTGGTGCTGCCGGTCGGAGCGGTGCCATCCGCCAACGGCGGGGTCGGTTCCGCCGGTGCCGATCTGCCGGCATTCCTATAAGCCCGCATGGCAGGGTTTATTTCCCCGGGCGGCGCAACCATGCCCGGCGGCATCCCCATGCCGGGCTCCGCCACCACGCCGGCGGAGCCACCCGCCAAACCACCCAGATTTGCCGATGAGGTCATCGTCTCAACCCAGATGCCAATATCTTTTTGCGCGGCCAGTTTTTTCTGGATGTCCGTCTCGGAGCGGAGCAACGCGCGGCGCATCTCACCAAGGAAATCCGCCCAATAATACCGCTGCTGCAGCCACGCCGTGATCTGGCCGGCCTCCGCCTGTGATTTCTGAAGCTTTTTGAAGGCCGACTTGAACCGCTCCATCTTGGCGTTCTGGCTGGACACCTGCGGATTGAGGCGCTCGATTTCCGCCTCCTTGTTGATCGCGAGTTTCTGGAACAAAAACCCGACGCCAAAAGCCACCAGCACCAAACTGATCACCGTGGCGATAAAATAAGGCTTCTTTTGATTGAACGACTGCCAGCGCAGCGTGCTGTCCGGCATCAGGTTCATTTCCACCGGGCACGTCGCGAGGTTGCGCAGGCCGAGACCGACGACTTCGCCGAGGCCGTGCGCGACGCGGGAAAGGGCTTCCAAATCCACCGCCGGGTCAATCTGCACGTTGCGGAACGGATTGAAATACTCCACCGGCACGTTCAGCTTTTCCGCAAAAAATTGTGCCGTGTAGGGCATGATGCTCGCGCCACCGGAGAGGAACAGCCGCTGTGGGGCCGAGCCGCCCTGCTGGCCGCGGTAGAACTGCATGGTCTGGTTGACCTGGATGTGCAGTTTGGTCATGAACTGGCGCGCGATCTTGGAAATGGCCGCCTGATGCGCGTTGTCCGGCTCTTCATACGCGCCGCCGAGACTGACGAAGCCCTCGGCAATCTTAATCTTGTCCGCGTCGTCAAATTTCAACTTCGACTCGTTCGCGAAATCCTGCGTGATGGTGTTCGCGCCGAGGTTAATGCTGCGGGAAAAAACCTTGCCCTTCTCGAAGAACAGCAGGTTGCTTGTTTTCGCACCGATGTCGAGCAGCATGGTGCAATCTTCGAGGTCGGGATAATTATAACGGAAGGCGTTGCACAATGCAGCGGGCGAAGCGTCGCAAAGCTGAAGGTTGAGCTTGGCCTGCTCAGCCACGCGAAACAAGCCCTCGACGATGTCGGACTTGATGGCGACCAGCAGCACTTCCAGCTCGCCGCTCGCGGCGGCCCCGAGGATTTGATAATCCCAAACTACTTCGCTCAACGGGAACGGCACATTCTGCTGCGCCTCGTATTGGATGATCTGGCCGACCTTGGCTGCGTCCACCGGCGGCAATTTCACGAACTTGGAGAAGACATGAAACCCCGGCGCGCAGACGTTCACGTTTTTGGACTTGATGTCCTTTTCGGCGAGCACTTCCTGCAATGCCTGCAAGATGACTTTTTCGCGCGCGCCTTCCTGCGACCCCTCCAAGCCGAGCGACTTGATGGCGAAATTTTTCAGCAGCAAACCGCCTGACTCGTTGATTTCAAACTCCGCCAGCTTGAGGCTGCCGGCTCCGAAATCTACGGTCAAAAATGACTTGGTGTTCAGCATGATTAAACGACCTGCCGCCCAAAAAATTTCCGGGGCAAAATTTAGTGAGTGGCAGCGCGTTGTGATTAAGGCAAAAAGCGCGTCGGGTCAAACCAAAAAGAAAAATCTTTCTGATGATTGCCAAAAAATATTGCTTCCGACGCGCGGCTTTGGCTTCATCCCGCCATGCTGACATCGGTCAACGCCTCCAACCGCCGCCGGATGACCGTTTTTTTCGCCGGCCGCGTGCAGGGCGTCGGCTTCCGCTATACCGCCCGGACCGTCGCCGCTGGGTTTGAACTCACCGGCATTATCCGCAACCTGCCCGACGGCCGCGTGGAACTCGTCGCCGAGGGCGAACGCGCGGAACTTGACGCTTTCCGCGCCGCGCTGCATGATGCAGGTCTTGCTGGATTTATCCGCGACGAACAGGTAACTTGGGCGGACGCGAAAAATGAATTCAGGGGATTTGAAATCGTTCGTTAGGAAATGAAATACGCCATCATCG
>PLYV01000316.1 GCA_003151855.1 Limisphaerales bacterium
TCGATGCCGTCGCACACCCACCAGAGTTTTTGCGTGGGCAGGCCGAACTTGGCGAGCGTTTCGAGCATCTCGGAATGGGTCTTGAATTCAATGCCGTCGCATGCGCCGGTGGCGTAAAACACGGCGCGGATGGGGCGTTGCGCGACGAGTTTGGGATCGAGCTGCTTGAGCGTGCCGGCGGTGGCGTTGCGGGCGTTGGGAAAACTTTTCTCGCCCTCGGCAGCCAGCTTGTTGTTGAGCACCTCAAAGTCCTTGATGGAAATGTAAGCCTCACCGCGCACTTCGAGCAGGGCAGGGGAATGTTTGCCATGCAACTCCAGCGGAATGGAGCGGAGCGTCTTGAGGTTGGTCGTGATGTCGTCGCCTTGCGTGCCGTCACCGCGTGTGACGCCAAGCGCGAGTTTGCCGTGGCGATAGTGAACGCCGATGGACACGCCGTCCACCTTGGGTTCGATGATGTATTGGATTTGGTCGCGACCGAGATGCTTGCGGATGCTCGCGTCGAAGGCGCGCAGTTCCGCGAGTGTGTTTTCATCCTGCAAACGGTTGCGTTGGTCGCGCTCCGGCTCCTCGTCCTTGGTGGGATGATCGCTGGCCTGCACCTTGTCGAGCGAGAGCATCGGCACAATATGTTTGACGCGCGCAAAGCCTTTGCTGAGGACTTCTCCAACTTGTTCAATAGGTGAATCTGCTATCGGTAGTTGCTTTTGCAGTCGTCGAGCGATGGGGGCTTTTGTTTTCTTCCGCCGTTCAAGCTTCTTTAAACGTTCTTCAAGTTTGTCATATTCAAAGTCAGAAATCTCCGGACTTCCTTTGCTATAAAGTTTCCTATGGTGGTCTATTTCCAATCGAAGCAACTTAATTTCTGCATTTACCGCTTCGGAATCATTCTCTGCTGGCTCCTTGCCAGTAGATTGATCTTTGACCAGAGTTGGATAGCTCTCTTCGAGTTTTCGCCTTTCGAGAATGAGTTCTATCTTTAGTTGCTTCGGATCGTCACCAGCCAATAACTGTTGACCTTCATCTAGCCGATGGATTTCGGCGGACAGTTCAGTGTAGCGTTTTTTGGCTTCGTCGTGCGTCACGCGGAGAGTTTTAACGCAAAGATGCCAAGAAGCAAAGCCGCCAAAAATAATTTCAAATGTTTGTCGGTTTTGGGCAGGTGCGTTAGTGCAATGGGTGAACGTAACAAGACGACATGGCGCAGGTCTGTGAATTTGCCGCCGCCCAACCGCGCGATTTGAATCGCCAAAAGGGGTTGGCGTTTGTCTCCGATTCTTCGATGTGATGGAGGTGTTCCATCAGTCGAGAATCAGATGCTTGCGTTCAACGTGTATTCTGGTAAGGTGGCGAACCACGGTTGCCCACGTGGCGGAATTGGCAGACGCGCTAGATTCAGGTTCTNNAAGTCCTGTCGTGGGCACCACTTTTATCAGGGAAATCGCAGGGGTTTGAGTTTCCGCACCGTTTCCGCACCGTTTCCGCGCAAATTTTAGCAGGGGATTTCAAGGCGCCGGATGCGTCTTGGCATCCAGCGCATCCGCCTCGCGCAGCAGGACGCGGGCAAACACCCAGTCATACCAGAAGCCCGTGCCGCCGCCCGGCTTCAGGCCGGAGGCGAACTGGGCTTCAACCAGTTTTCGGCCTTCCGCCAGTTCGGAACGGTATGCGGTCAGTTCGCCGAGTTGATAGCAAGCCATGGCGCGGATGATGTGGGCGGTCGCGGTGCGCGCCGGGGTTTGGGGCTGATACGCCAGGCATTTGCGGCACCATTCCTTGGCTGTGGGCGTGTNNGTTTTGGCGGTAAGCCATCAATGCCAGCGAAATGCAGCGCCACGCCGCCATGTGCGGACTACTGCCGGCATTGACGCCATGCTTTTGAAAGGATTCCTCTGCGGCGCGGTCAAATGGCTCCAGCAACTTCATCACTTCAGCATCCGGCGGCAGCAGCAGGCTGATTTTTAACGTGCGTTCGGCGTCAATGACATTGGTGGTGCCGGCGAACTGGGCGATGGCTGCGCGGCGGAAATGTTCGTAGCCTTGCACGTCGCCGCGCTCGATTTGAATCGGCCCGGCCATGAGCAGGTCGGAGGTGATGTTTTCGGATTTGTCGCCCTGGTCGGCTTGGAGCAGTTGATGGAAGCGGTCGGCCGCCTGATCCCATTCGTTGTGGAGCGCGTGCCATTCGCCCAGCCCGCGCAGCACCGCTTCGGCTTCCAAGGAGGGTTGCACTTCGGCCACCTTGGCTACGAGCAGGTCGGCCGCCTCAAGCTGGTTCCGGCTGATCAAAAACGCCGCCTGCGTGATGCGTTCGCGGTATTCCGTCTGCACACGCAGCCGGCCCTCGTTGGCGCGGGCCTGATCGGCCACCTCGCGGAGATGAACCTGTTCCTGCCGCGCTTCGCGTTCCCGGAAAAACAGCCAGGTGGAAACGCCGAAACCCATGATCAATGTGAATGTCACGGCAGCGGCAGCGGCGAAAACCACCTTGTTCCGGCGGACGAGTTTTTGGAAGCGGTAGAGCTGGCTGGGCGGACGGGCTAGAATCGGCTCGGTGTCCAAATAGCGTCGCACGTCCAGTGCCATGCCGTTGGCGGTTTCGTAGCGGCGGTTGCGGTCCTTTTCCANNCGATCCAGTCGAGGTCGCCGCGCAATTCCGAGCGCAGGGCCGGCGGTTCCACATGACGGCGGTGGGCGGTCAGGGTGAGTTCCGTATTCGGCAGGGTGTCGAGTTTGTTTGAGGGCGGCGGCGGCTCGTGGTCGCTCAACGTCCGGCGCATCCCGTCAATGCCGGTGGCCATCAGTTCCTTCTGGTCGAACGGCGTTTTGCCGGTGAGCAGTTCGTNNGTCGCTGCGCGTGTCCACGTCCAGCGCGCTGGCCTGCGCCTGCTCGGGGCTCATGTAGGCCGGCGTGCCGATGAACTGCCCGAACATCGTGAACATGGTGTGGTCGGTCAGCTTTTCCTCCATCGCCTTGGCGATGCCGAAATCAATCACCTTGGGCAATGGCACGCCGTCCAGTTGCGTTACCAAAATGTTCGACGGCTTGATGTCGCGGTGGATGATGCCTTTTTGGTGCGCGTGCTGGATCGCCTGGCAGACCTGGATGAAAAGCTTCAACCGCTGCGCGGTGTCCAGGCTGTTCTGGTCGCAATACTCGGTGATGCGGACGCCATGCACCAGTTCCATCACGAAATACGGCCGGCCGGTTTCCGTCGCGCCGGCGTCGAGCACGCGCGCGATGTTCGGGTGGTTCATCAGCGCCAGCGCTTGCCGCTCGGCCTCGAACCGGGCGATGACGCTCTTCGTGTCCATGCCGAGCTTGATGATTTTCAGCGCCACCCGGCGGCGGACCGGTTTTTCCTGTTCGGCCATGTAAACCACGCCACAGCCGCCTTCGCCGATTTTTTGGAGCAGCTTGTAATGGCCGATGTGCGCGCCGACGAAATCGTCATCGGGTGTTTTTGGAGCGCCCGGCTCGTCCACATTCACCGCCGTGACGAGCGCGCGCAAATCTTCCGCGCCGGGAACCAGCCCCGGGTTGATTTCGCTGAAAAAGCCCTCGACCTCCGGCTGCGAAGCCAGCTTTTCCTCCACCGCCGCCCGCAGGGCCGGCTCACCGGCGCAGGCGCGATCCAGGAAAACGCTCCGTTCGCCGTGGGTGCTCAACTCCAGCGTCTCGAAAAAGATTTCCTCAAACCGTTTTGTTTCCGCGTCCGTCATGCTTGGTGGTTCATTTAGAAATGCGCCGGAACGGCGGAATTTGGGCCAAAAATCTGGCGGCAATTTTACATCTGCGCGCGAATTTTGCGGAACAGCCAGTCCTTGGCACATACCCAGTGGCGGCCCACGGAACGCTCGCTGATGTCCATCATCTGCGCCACGTCGTGATTGGTCAGCCCGCTAAAAAACTTCAACAGGACGACCCGCGCCCGCTCGGGGTTTTCCTTTTCCAATTCCTTCAAAGCATCGTCCATGAGCAGGATTTTTTCATCCGGCGTGGCGGTTGCGAGTTTGATGTCATCCACGTTCACCCGCTCCTGAGTGCCGCCGTGTTTCAGCCGCGCCTTGCGCCGGGCATTTTCGATGAGGATGCGGCGCATGGCTTCCGCCGCCGCCGTGAAGAAATAGGACTGGTTCTGCCAGTTGCGGTCGCCGGAGCCGATCAGGCGCAGCCACGCCTCATGCACCAGCGCGGTGGGCTGGAGCGTCTGGCCGGAAGACTCGCGGGCCATGCGCGCCGCCGCCAGTTTGCGCAACTCGTCGTAAACCAGCGGCAGCAACTGCTCGGCTGCGCGGCTCTCGCCCCGGCTGACGGCTTGCAACACTAAGGTTATGTCACTCATGCCTGTGTGAAGAAAACATGGCGGAAAGACATGCCTCGAAGATACGAGGCAGGCGCCGCAATTACAAACGAGAATAATGTGCCAGTTGCAATTCAGAGCAAGCGGGTGGAGGTTATGATTAGATCAACAAGCTCTAATGTGTTTTAAAAAATCTAAAAATAATGGCTCAAATTGGAAGTGAAAATCGCTTTTGTTACATGAAGCCCAAAAAATGCAGCCCAACAATCATTGCAACAGTCATTGTCCCATGATTCGCCCACAATCGTCGTCGGTGTCTTTAACGAATAGCCAAGAACAAACCCCACAACCCCCAAGTTACGCCATGAAAACCTCAAAACGATTTACCCGTCTGCTGACCGGCATCACCCCGCTCGCCGCCCTGCTGGCCGCATCAACGGCATTAGTGTCGCCAACGGCTCAAGCCGCATCGATTACCAAGTTGGGTGCCGGCACCGACTTGACTGACGGCGCGAGCTGGAACGGTTCCGTGTCTCCCGCGTCCAGTGACGTCGCAGTGTGGAACACTGGTTCGCTTGGCGCCGGATTGACGTTGAATTCGGGCGTGCCAAGCTGGCTTGGCATCCAAGTAGCCGCTGGAGCCACCGACCCCATCAATATCGGCAGCGGCGGCACGCTGACCTTGGGCACCTCCGGCATTAACATGAGTGCTTCGACCATCAACGCCACCTTTGGCTGTGGCCTTTCGCTGGCCAGCGGCTACCAATCATGGTCAGTCGCTTCGGGCAAGACGCTCGCCATCAATGGAGCGCTCAATCGCACGGCGGGCGCTTCCATGAGTTTTCCGACCGCGGGTGTTACCAGCACAGTGCTGCCAACTAGCAACGGCATTATTGGCGGTTGGGCGACGGTGACTGGCACAGCGGATTGGGCTTCGACGAACAGCAGCGGCAACGTCATCACTTATGCCAGCTATACCTCCGTGACGGGCAGCACGGCCCCAAATGCTGCACAAAACTGGAAAACTACCGGGAACACCACTTTGAGCGCGAGCGGGACCATCAACTCTGCAAATGTTGTGGGGGGAGATTTGGGCGTTGCCGCAACCACGCTGACACTTGGTAGTGGCGGTCTTATTATGGGCAGCACGGAACGGTGGGTGTCAGGGACTGGCGGCACGATTAAGTCGGGACTGGCCACCGGCGAACTGTATATTCACGCCAACACGGCCGCCTTTGGCAACGGCTTTCAAATCCAGCCGATCGTAACCGATGGTTTGGTGGCCACCGTCGTGACCAAAGATGGCAGTGGTCAGATGGAGATGGGCAATGGCAATAACACTTTCAGCGGCGGCTTTTATCTGAATGCCGGCGCAGTCTATCTGGGTGCCAATTCAACCGGGGGAAATGGTAGCGCGGTCACCAGTGGGCCATTGGGCACTGGCACGGTGACTTTGAACGGCGGCAAACTTGTTTTGGGCGGCAAGGCAAACGGCACCTTTGGTAGCGGATCTGGTTACACTGAAGGC
Source organism: Limisphaerales bacterium (assembly GCA_003151855.1). Taxonomy (GTDB): domain Bacteria; phylum Verrucomicrobiota; class Verrucomicrobiia; order Limisphaerales; family UBA11358; genus UBA11358. Next base: position 5,833 of record PLYV01000316.1, read on the forward strand.
AACAATCTTGTCGTTCCGGTTGGGGTTTCGGCGGTGATTGATGGCTTTGGCGGCAACGGTGGCCTGAATGGCAATTTGAGTGGCGGTGGCACTCTGACGCTACAGAGCACCCTCGGAACGGCGCTTTCCTTTGGCTTAGGCAGCAGTGTGGACTGGAGCGGATTTACAGGCACTCTGAACTATAATTGTTCGGGCACCCTCGCTTTTAACATCCAAGCGGGCGCTGGTAACTTGGACCTTTCCCATGCGGCGATGAACTTCAGCTATTCGGGGAGTGCGAATTCGAGCTGGCGAACTGGTTCGGGTTTCACGACCAAGTTCGGCTCCTTGTCGGGCAACGCTGGTGCGGCCAATGCCAACATCCAGAACGCAGGGACAATAGAAATCGGCAACCTGGGTTCAACTACCACTTTTGCAGGATTTATTACGGGTGCCGGTGCCATCAAAGTTGTCGGCGGTGCGCTGACGTTGAGCGGCGTGAACACCTATACCGGTCCGACTACGATTAACGCGGGCGGGTTGACGATTGGTGGAGCCGGTCAGTTGGCCAGTGGAAACTATGCTGGCACCATCGTCAACAACGGTTTCCTGACCTACAACAGTTCGGCGGCTCAGACGTTGTCCGGCCCCATCAGTGGCAGTGGCAGCTTGACTAATAACGGCAGCGGCACGCTCACTTTGACCGGAGCCAGCAGCTACACCGGCAACACCACGGTCAATGCGGGAAAAATTGTTTTAGCTGGTCCGCAACTGTCGTCCCAGAATAATGTTGCTGTCGCCGATGGCGTGACCTTGAATGAGACGTTTTCACCTGCCACTCAATTGACGGCGACTTCCTTGTCGGTCGGCACCAGTTCCGGTGCGACCTTGGGATTCGTTGTCAACAGCACTAGCGCGGCGCGGTTGGTGGCGGGCACGCTGACCCGGAACGGAACCGACACCATCAACATCTTGGGCGGAAACTTGGTCGCCGGAAATAGTTATCCGTTGATTGCCTACACCACGCTGGCCGGTTCGGGCAGTTTCGCCCTGACTATGCCCATCGGTGTTGCAGGCAACTTGAGCACCTCCGGCAACACGATTTATTTCAACGTGACCGGCATCACCAACACAGTTTGGACCGGATTGGTTAACGGCACCTGGGACATCAACACCACGGCCAACTGGACGAACCCCGGAACGCTCGGCAATAAATACATTGACGGCAGCGTAATTCAATTTGACGACACGGGACTTAATTCCACGACCATCAGCAATTCGGTGGCGACCACCTTGACGCCGGCTGGTGTGCTGGTTACCAACAGCACCCTGAACTACAACTTCAAGGCGAACACCATCATCGCCGGCTTTGGGGCCCTCATCAAGACGGGCACGGCGGCGTTGACCAACTCCACGCCCAACACCTACACCGGCCCGACCGTGATCAATCAGGGCAGCGTGGTCGCCGGTGTGGCCTCGGTGGCTAATGTCAGCGGCGCGGCCGGCAATAACTCGCCGGTCACTTTGGGGACTGACGCGACCGCCACCTTGAACTTGAACAATTTTGCCACGCAGATCGGTTCGCTGACCGGCGGCGGCACCACGGGCGGCAACGTGGTTCTTGGCTCGGCCACGCTGACGGTGGGCGGCGACAACTCCAGTCCGGCGGCTTACGGCGGTGCCATCAGCGGCACCGGTGGCCTGACCAAAATTGGCACCGGGACGCTGACGCTCTCGGGCACGAACGTCTATTCCGGAACCACCCTTATTGCCCAGGGCAAGGTGGTGCTTAATGGAAACGGGACTCTTGGAGCTCCGGGTGCCGGGTTTATTCGCGTTGGCAATACCACCGGCCAAGCGGGAGCGATGTATCAATCTGGCGCGAACACGGTGGTTTCAAATTCAACGGCCGGAGCTTTTATCATCGCCAATGCCGCCGGATCATATGGCTACTACAATCTAGCGAGTGGCACGATCAATTCGTTGATTGAGATCGATCCGGCCAACGGTGGCACGGGCGACTTCGGGCAATTTGATATGAGCGGTGGCACGGTTAACATATCCAGTAATAATCCGTTTTTCCTGCCGTGCCGAAATGGTGTCGGCGAATCCAGTGTGGTGAACATTTCAGGCGGCACGGTTCAAATTGCCGGCGGTGGCGCCCCGGCGGATAATGGATTCAACGGTCTGTCAATCAACTGGGGCAACACGGGTGCCGCTGACACCAACACGACCACCATCAGTGGCAGTGGTCAATTCCTCTTCCCGACTCTGCGCACCAAGCTGAATGTGGGTTCTTCCTTCAACGGGACGAGCGGAAATTCTGCAAACGTGTGCGCCCTGAATCTGAACGGCGGCGTTTTGCAGACGCTGGGATTCCTGAATGGCGCCGCCAACAATCCCAACGTCAACCTGAACTTTAACGGGGGCACGTTGAAAGCTGGCGCTACCGCCAACGCGGCTTATCTGTCAGGGCTGGGTGGTCTTTATCTTTATGGCAACGGCGGGACTTTTGACAACAACGGCGTGGCCATCGGCATTGGACAGACTTTCTCAAGCCCGACTGCGAGTGGCGTGGCTTCAATTGCCGTCAGCACGGCCGGCTCAGGCTACATTGTTCCGCCCCAGGTGACCATCAGCGGCGATGGCGCGGGAGCAACGGCGTATTCGACCATTGACCCGGCATCGGGTGTGGTGACTGGCATCATCGTGACCTGTCCGGGCACGGGTTATTCTACCGCTACCGCGAGCCTTGCGGGCGGCGGCGGCGTTGGCGCAAGTGCCGGCACGGTGACGCTGGCAGCGAACACCAGCGGCCCGATGACCTTTACGGGTGCGGGCATCACCACTTTGAGCGGTGCTTATTATGCCACCGGCGGAATCAACGTGGCGGGCGGGATATTATCCATGAATACGGCGAACGGCGTTCCTTCGCCAGCCGGTGATTTGACTGTCAGCAACGCGACGCTCACACTGAATGCCTCCGGCGGAACGCCCCTGCCGGCGAACAACGTCTCGGCCAGATACGGCTCGACTGTAAACCTGACGCCTTATCCGTATGCCAATGGTATCAATGCTGCCGGCAACTTGGTTTTGGGCACCAACGTGACGCTCAATCTTATCTATGGTGGCGTGAGCGGCAATCCGTCTTCGGCAGCCATCAATGTCGCGGGCAGCCTGACCAAGGGCACCAATATTGTCATCAACATCTCTGCCGGCGGATTGAGTGTCGGTTTGATTCCGCTGATCACGACTGGTTCCGCGGTGACCACGAACAATTTCACACTGGGAACCTTGCCGCCCGGCATCAAGGCCGTGCTGACCAACAACACAGCCACTTCCTTGGACTTGCTGATTACCGGAGCTGGCCAGCTCTTGAGCTGGCATGGGGCGAACGCTGACAATAGCGTTGTTCTGACCAACTGGGACATCAACACCAGCATCAACTGGTATGATTCGACCATGGCCCTGACAAAGTATTTGCAATATTCCGGGAATTCTTACGGCGACAATGTGACCTTCGGCGATAACGGTTACAACACGGACGGGACTAATGAGGTGACTCTGAACACCACGGTGGTTCCGGCCACGGTGACCTTCAGCCCGAATAGTTATCCCTATCGCCTGTTTGGCAGCGGTGGAATTAGCGGGGCGACCTCGGTGTTGCTCACAAACGGAAGTGCGGCGACCTATCTTGAGACGAGCAATAGTTACACCGGTGGCACCATCTTGGAGAGCGGCACGCTGGTCATCACCAACGACAATGCACTGGGAGCACCCTCGGGCGGCATCAGTTTCGCCGGCGGCGCGTTGCAGTTGAACAACAACGTGACCGACAGCCGGTCGGCGACCATGACGGCGAATACAATCATCGGCGTTATCACCAATGCCTCGGCCAGTTTGAACGGCGCGATCGTCGGCAGTGGCACGCTGACCAAAAATGACAATGGCACACTCACGCTTGCAGGCACCAGCAGCACCTTTGGAGCGACCGTTTTGAGCCAAGGGACACTCAACCTTTCAGGAGTCGTGACCAACAGCTCTTCGGTGACGGTGGGCAATGTGGCCAGCCTCAATGTCAATCTCGGCCTTTCCGGTAATTTGAACGCACACAGCCTGCTTATCGGCAACGTTGGCAGCGTGGTGGCGAGCGTTGTGCAGAGCGGTGGCAATTCCATCATCAACGGTGGCGGCGGCGACTGTATGAGTGTGGGTAACATTTCTGGCGCCTACGGCTACTATAAAGCCGTGGGTGGCACCCTGACCGTGAACGGCATCGCCGTCGGCGGCGAGGCCAACACCGGCACGGGCTTCTCCGGCACGGGTGGCGACGGCCTCATGGAAATCACCGGCGGCACCGTCAACGACATCGGCTGGCTGGTCATGGCGCGCGGAGCGACGGCAGAAAGCGGCGTTCTGAATGTGTTCAGTGGTTCGCTGGCTTATCAAGGCGGCGGACTATCCTGTAACTGGGGCACGGGCCAGACTTCCATTGTCAATATCATGGGCGGTTTGGTGACGAGCACCAACGCAGGGGTTAGCTTCAGGAACGCCGGCAACACCGGCATCTTGAATCTGAATGGCGGTGTGCTTCAGGGAACAGCTGTTACTGGTGCTGGTGTGCTGAATTTCAACGGTGGCACTTTGCGTCCGGCGGCTAGCTTTGCCACCCCCTTCTTGAATCTGAGCAGCAACGTATATGTTTACAGCGGTGGTGCGGCGATTGACGACAATAGTCAGACGATCACCATTAGTCAGCCGTTGCTCGCACCGGTCGGTGCCGGAGTTAGCACCATTTCGCTGTCGGACGGCGGCTCGGGCTATGTGGTCCCGCCGATTGTCGCAATTAACGGCGGTTCCGGTAGTAACGCCACTGCCATTGCCAGCGTTTCCGGCGGCGTGATTACGGGTATTACGGTGACGAGCCCGGGTAACGGCTATGTCAGCGGCGTGGACGAACCGTCCATGTCCCTGACCTTCACGGGCGGTGGCGCGAACGCGACGCCACCTTCGTCGTCAACCTTTACTCTGGTCGCCAACACCAGCGGCGGGCTGACCAAACTGGGCTCTGGTATATTGACTCTCTCCGGTGCCAATACCTATGCGGGTTCGACGATGGTCACGAATGGCACACTGCTATTTACCCCGGCGCAGCAAGCGGGCGGCTCGGTGGTGGTGGCGAACAACGCCAAATTTGGTGTTAGCGCCAGTTCCGTGAGCAACAGCGCGACGATTGGTGCGCTGACGCTGGGGTCGGGCGCTTCCGGCGCCTCAACGCTTGATTTCACCTACGGGTTTGTGGGTAATCCGACCAATGCGGCGCTGACCGCCGGTGCGGTGGTCATCAACGGCACAAACACCATCCAGATTGTTGGCACCTTTGGGCTGGGGACGTTCCCGGTTCTGAATTACGCCAGCCTCTCTGGCACTTTAAACAGCACGGTTTCCGCCCCGCGTGGCATGGGGGCGTCTGTTTCCAATGACACGGTTCACAAGGTGATTTATGTCGTGGTCAATTCGCTGTCCAGCCCCATTGTCTGGACCGGCACCAATTCGATTGCGGGCAAGACCAATTTGTGGGATTTGAACACCACCACGAACTGGTTGATCGCTGGCAGCCCGACCACCTATCAGGAAACCTTGCCGCCGGGTGACGCGGTAATATTCAATGACATCGGCAACGGCTTGGTGCTGTTGAGCAACACCGCCAGCCCGGCCAGTGTCATCATCAGCAACACGGCGGTGAACTACACCTTCCAAGGTTCGGGCCAGATTAATTCGGCGGCGGGCCTGACTAAGGTCGGTTCTGGCACGGTGACGCTGAATCTGCCTGGCACCTACTCCGTCAGCACGGTTGTTTCCAATGGCACGATCAATCTTGGCACTAATCAGACCTTCGCCAATCTGTCCGGCAACGGCACCGTGGGCACGGCGTCCGGCGCACCGACGTTGACCGGCAATAACACCGCGAACACCACGTTCTCGGGCAGCCTGCAAGGTGCCTTGAATTTGACCAAGACCGGCAACAGCACGCTGACATTGACCGGCACCAATACATTCTCTGGAAATGTATTCGGCAAAGGCGGCACCATGATTATAGACAACGGTGCGATCAATGGGGGAACGCTCTGGACTTCCATTGGCCAGGACGGCACCGACAATGCCACGCTGACCCTCAAGGGAACTGGCTTGTTCACCAACAATGCTGATTTCAATGTGGGTGATATTGGCAGCGCTGTGGGCACCGTGAACATCTCGAACAACGCCTCGCTGTTGGTCAATTCAATCTATGTCGCCTCCGCCAACGCCGCCGGTTCGACTGCCAGCGGCACGGTCAACCAGGCAGGCGGCACGGTGAAGAACCAATTCCTGGTCATCGGCGGGCGTGCCGCCGCGTCCACCAACGGGGTTGGCGTTTACAACTTGAGCGGCGGCAGCTTGACGGTTGCCAGCGCTAATGGTGGCCGCATCGGGAACTTTGGCACTGGGACACTCAATATCAGCGGCACGGGAGCGGCTGACCTTGGTTCTGGCATCTCTTACGTTGGCTACCGGACAGGCTACGGCAAATTGAACATGACCGGTGGCAGCCTAAGCGCGGGTGGAGAATTTCGTGTGGCCGGCTCGGATGCTAACGGCACGCAATACATCGCAACCGGTATAGTTGCCGTGGCCAACGCGACGGTCAATCTTGGTTCACTCACCATTGCCCGCGGCAACAATAATCAGAATTCCATCAACGGTGAAGTTTACATCAACAGCGGCGCGACGGTCACGTCCACCAATGATGTTGTGGTTGGCTTTGCCGGCACCGGACACGGCAAGCTAGCGCTTGGGGGGGGGACTTTGAATGTTGGCACGATTGTCACCAAATGGATGATAGTTCCCCAATACGATACGACCACCGCTGAAGTGAATATCACCAACGGCGCATTGAATCTCAATGCCAGCAGTTGTATCCGGTTTAGCATCGGCAACACCAGCACCGCTGGAACGCCAAACGTCATCAACCAGGAAGGTGGTGCGGTAACGTTCTACAGCGACTTCGCCACAACTATTGGCGGCGTCGGCGTGCTGGACATGGCACAGTCGGGAGCCGCCAGCGTGGTCAATACGTATAACTTGGACGGCGGCATCTTGACGGTGCCACAGGTTTTGTCTGCGACCACCCTCCCTACGCGTATCTTCAACTTCAACGGCGGCACCCTCAAGGCGGCCGGCTCCAGCACGGCATTCTTCAACCTCGGCACCGGCAATGCCTTCGCTTATGTGCGCAACAACGGCGCGGTCATTGACACGGCAGGCAACGATGTCACCATCGCCCAAGCGTTGCTCAACAATGGCATTGATGAGGACGGTGGTTTGACCAAGAACGGCAACGGCACGCTGTTGTTGAATGGTGTCAACACCTATACCAATGTGACCACGGTTAATGCCGGCACCTTGGGTGGCACCGGCACCATCGCTGGTGCGCTCACTATAAACAGCACCGCCGGGCTGGCTCCCGGCAACGGCATCGGCACGCTGACCATCAACGGCAACCTCACGCTGAATGCCGGTTCCACCAACGTCTTTGAAGTGAATGGATCTACGCCGGCCAATGATCGGGTTGTGGCCGGTGGTGCCGTGAATTACGGCGGTGTCCTGAGCATCGTGCCCGCTGGCAGCTTCACGGCTGGACAGCAGTTCCTGTTATTCACTGGCGCGGGCGCGACCAATGCCAGCAACTTCGCCAGCCTTGCCGGCAGTCCGGGCACCGGCCTGGGCTTTACCTTCACCAACGGCGTGCTGTCCGTGGTGACCACCATGGCCAGCAACCCGACGAACATCACGTTCAGCGTCAGCGGCAGCACGCTCTCGCTGGGCTGGCCCGAAGATCATCGCGGCTGGATTCTCCAGTCGCAGACCAACAACCTCAGCGTTGGGCTAACAACCAATAACTGGTTTGATGTGGCCGGCAGCACCACGGTCACGAACGAGGTGATCACCGTCAACCCGGCGGCCCCGACGGTGTTCTATCGCCTGAAGATGCCGTAAAAGAAAATCATCCACACGCTGGGCGGCGGCCTTGGTCGCCGCCCAGTTTTGTTTGCCGGAAATGAACCGAGCCATGCATTTGCCGCCTGCCACCACTCAAATGGGGGGTGGCGGGAAGATGTTTGCAAGTGTAGCTTTTAAGGTGTCAACCATGTCGTCTTCGCGGCTGCTGCCATGTCCCTGAAGATTTATTGAATGTCCTCAAAACCGTTGATCAAAATCTGCTGCTGGCTCGTCTTGGTGTTCGCCTTGACGGCCGGTGTCCGGCTGCTTTTGTCGCACCGCCCGAACGGCGGCGGCAAAGCCGTGGTGCCGGTGGCGGCGCGGATTTTGCCGGCGACCAACGCGGTGTCCGCCCGCCCGGTTGCCGGTTCAAATTCTACCGTGCCATCGGCGCTGGAACTGGCGCGGCGCGGCGCGTTGTTTTCTTCTTTCCAAAAACATCCCTTCGCCGCCGCGCAGACCAACGCCGCGTTCGGCTGGACGGCGGAGGACGGAAAAAATCCTGACGTCATCCATCAGCTCGCGCACAACGAGCTGGAGTTTGAGCGCATGGCCGGGGAGAACGACCGCATCTACCGGCGACAACTGGTCTATCTCAATGAAACCGCCGCCGCCGTTTTTGAGCAGGCCAAGCTGACCGGGAAGCCGGTGCAGCAGTTGACGCTGCCGGGAATTGACGGGCAGGAATTTCTGTTTGAGATCGTCAAGAGCGACTCCAATGGCTCCAGCCGGCAGGGGATGTTCAGCGGACATTTGGCGGGCAACCCGGATTCATTGGTGACGATGGCGTTCCAAGACGGCCGTCAGGCGTTCACGATTCTTTCGCCGAAGGAAAATATTTATGTGGTCGGCGAGCCGCGCGAGGACGGCCAAGTTATCGTCAAGGCGATTGATCCGAATACCTACGGCCTGGGACCTGAAGAAGCCGATGACCACTTTGTCACCGTGCCAACCAACAAATAGATTTTTTTCACATGAGAACCACCAGCCTTGATTATCCCAAAAATGCTTTGATCGCATTGCTGCTTGCTGCGGCGTTGCCAAGTTTTGGGCAGATCACGTCCGACCTCGTATGTTCCTATCCGCCATCAACGGCCTCGGCGTGGGGTGGCCAAGCCAACGCCGAGGCGACTATGGCCAACGGCGTGATCGGGAGCAATGCGTTGAATGACCAGACCGGCACCGGCGCGGGCTTTAACATCGTGGGTTATATCATGTCCAGCCGGGATTCGGTTGGAGAGGGCAATAATAATGTGCTTGGATTGCTCGCTTCGGACCCATCCTACGCGGATGTGCGAAACTATGCCGCGAGCGTGGGTGCGGACCAAGTCGTTTATGCGCCTTATGCGAGCACCGGATCGGCGGGCAACGCTTATCAGCCGGGAGTTTATTCCAGTATCAGTAGCACTTGGTGGTGGCTGGTCGTGGTTGCGCACGAAACCGGCGGGCACAACTACGGGCGCTCACACAACGACGGCATGGTCACGCCCAAGACCATCATGCTGCATAATTACTGCGGCGGCGGCGCCGCGTGGCCGTATTTTTATACGGATCCGAACATCTGGTGGAACGGCACACAGATGTTGAGCACGCTCGCCAATGATTGCAGCAACGGCTGGCTGCCCAACGGCGGCGACAACTCCAGTTACAGCGCGCAGTGGATGCAGAACCAGTCGGATCACATCGCCATCGGCCCGGCCTTGAACAACGTGGTGTTGCGCTGGTGCTTCACGAATGCGCCCGGTTCGGCTCCAGCCAGCACGACTAATCTGGACAAAGCGGCCAATGCTCCCGCCGTCGTGCGCGGCAACGGCGCGACCTACACCGGCAGCGCGTTGCGCATTCCGGGCGGGACCACGGGCAACGTCGCCATGAGTTCGATGTCGGCCTACATTGACCTGCCCAATGGGATCATCTCCTCGCAAACCAACCTCACCATTGAAATTTGGGCCGCGCCGCTCTCCGCTCCAAACTATTCGCGCATCATGGATTTTGGCCGCTGCACGGAAGCGGGTGACGGCCTCGGCGCGCCCGGCGAATATACCGGCGCGGTGAGCGATCCGGCCCCAGGCTCGACCACCGGTTATGACGCCGTTCTATTGAGCGATGCGGTCGGCACGGACATCACTCAGCAACTGTTCGCCATCGGGGTTGGCGGGACAATGACCTATTACACTTCTGGTTTGGCAACGACCGCCGGCGTGCAACATCACTATGCGATTACCTTTACTGATGGCGTGGGCATATATACCAACAATGGCGGCAGTTGGAAATGGTATCGCGACGGCTTTTTGGTCGATGGCATTGACGTGAGCAATCACCTGTCGAACATCCACGACGTGAACAATTGGCTGGGGCGTTCGCAGTGGAGCGGTGATTCCAACGCCAACAATGATTATGCCGAAGTGCGCATCAGCAACGTGGCGATGTCGCAGCGGCAGCTTTTGGCGAACTACACACTAGGCCCGAATTACAATCTCCCGGCCAATATGGTCATCATGACCAACAGCGATGCGTGGGGTGCGGCTTCCTTCAACGCCGCAGGCCAGTGGAACGGTGGTGCGGCGCCGGCTTCGGGCAAAAATTATCAGACCTATAATTACCGGATGCTGACACCCGCCACGAGCAGCAGTTACACCTTCGCCGGAAGTTCGTTGAATCTCGGCGGCGCTGGCGCGTATTCGGTCGTTCCCGAAGCGGGCTTGTTTTGGGGCGGCACCGCCAGCAGCACCATCACGGTCAATAATCTGATGGTGAACAATGCCCAAATCCACAACCGTGGCACGGGCACGTTCACGCTCGCGGGAAACATGACGGTGACCAATGTCGCGTATGTCAACGCCATGAACAATGCGGTTAACCTGTCCGCCAACCTGGGCGGCAACGGCGCGATTGCTTACGTCGGGAATCAAGGAACGCTAAACGGCCTCATCACGACGTATTCCGGCAATCAAGTCACGCTCGCCGGCAACAACAGTAGCTACACCGGCAGGACCGTCATCGGTCTGGGCGCGGGCGCGGCCGGCGGTTTGACCATTGATTCCGAAGCGCGCCTGGGCGCGAATCCGGCGGCATTGACCGCCAATCAACTTTCGATGAACCGCGGCACGCTGACCACGACGACGACGATGAGTTTGACCAACGCCAACCGCGGCATTTTGTTGGACGTGAACGGCGGCGGCTTCAACGTCGCGTTCGGCACCACGCTGACGCTGGGCTGTCAGTTGTTCAGTCCGACCATCGCGGGCGGTGCGACTGGCGGCAATTTGAACAAGAGCGGCGCGGGCACGCTCGTCATCACCAGCACGAACAGCGCGTTCAACGGGATGTTGTATGTGGACAGCGGCAGCAGCGCCAACGACGGCGTGGTGCGGCTGGTCAACAACCTTACGATGGCCAACGCGCACTCGGTCCATGTCCGCAATAGCGGCAGCGGCAGTTCAACGCTGCAACTGGACGGCAGCGCCGGCAGCATCGCCTTGCCGGTCGTTTACCTGAATGGACGCAGCAGCACAACTCCGGCGATTGAAAGTCTGGCGGGCACGAACACTTTGGCCGGCGGCATCAATACCTATGGCAGCGGAAGCTGTCTGGTGCAGGCGGACGCGGGGGTCTTGAATGTAGGCGGGACGATTACCACCTCCGATGGCGGTGCGGACACAATCACCTTCCAAGGCAGCGGCACGGTGAACCTCAATGGCACAGTGTTGAACGGCGGCGGCACGATGAGTGTGAACAAGGCCGGCAGCGGCACGTTGAACTTCGCCGCCGGCAGCAGCTACAGCGGCACGACCACGGTGGGCCAGGGGACACTTGCCTTGCAGCCATTATCCACAACGCCAGTGCTGCACCTGACGTTCAACAATGCGGCGGGCAGCGGCAACGGCAGCGTGATCACCAACACCGGCAGCGGCGGTGCGGCGATGAACGGACGGATCGTCAGCACCGGCGGCGCGAGCATCGTGAGCGGCGGGCGGTTTGGAAATGCGTTGAGCTTGAATGGCACCGGCGGCAGCGCCTCGAACAATATTGTCATCATTACCAACTCGGTGGTGAATACGGACGCCGCGGGCACTTGGACGGTGGGTTACTGGATCAAGACCAGCACGGCGGGCGCGGTCATCATGTATCAGGGCGACGGCACCTGGTCGAGTTCGGGGCAGACGACGTTTTTGTTGAATGCCAGTTCCGGCAGCACCGCCGGCACGCACGCCGGCGCGGTGCGCTGGGCGGGTGGCTTTCTCACCGGCACGGCGGCGCTCAACAACGGCGCGTGGCATTTCGTCACGCTCGTGGACAACGCGGGCAGTGAAACAATTTTTGTGGACGGCAGCGCCGATGCCGTCACTTCGACGATGGGACTGCCGTTGTCCACCGGCGCGAATCAAATCTGGATTGGCGGCGCACCGGACACCGATGCCGGCGCGGTGAAAATGACCGGACAGATTGACGAGGTTTATCTGTTCAACCGGGCGTTGAACCAGGCGGAGATTCAATCGTTGTATAACAACAATGCCATCACCAACTCTCCGGTCAACACCTTGCCGGTGGCCACGACCTTGACCGTCGCAGCGGGCGGCGTTTTGGATTTGGCGGGCGTGTCGCAAACGGTCGCCGGGGTTTCCGGCGGCGGCGTGGTGACGAACACCGGTGGCGCGGCCACCCTCACAGTTTCCAACGCGAGCGGTTCAACTTTGTTTAGCGGCAAAATTGGCGACGCCTCAGCGGCTAATGCGATTAATCTGGTCGAGACCGGCAGCGGGACGACGGTTTTTGCCGGCGCGAACAATTATCACGGCGCCACCACCGTCAACGCCGGCACGCTGAAGCTTTCGCCCGTGGTCGATGATTCCGTGCTGCATCTGACGTTTAACAACGCGGCGGGCAGCGGTAACGGCACAATTGTTACCAACATCGGCCTAGGTGGAACGAACTTCAACGGCACGCTCACCGGCACCGCCAGCATCGTCATCGGCGGACGTTTCGGCAATGCCTTGAACATCCCTTCGGGCGCGGCGACGGCGGCCTATGTGCTGGTCACCAACGCAGTGGTTCCGCTCAACGCCACGGCGGGCAATAACTGGAGCGTGGGGTTGTGGCTCAAGACCTCCATGGCTGGGGCCGCCTACTTCTATCAAGGCGATGGCGGTTGGGCTTCGGGGAACACCGAGTTCTATTTGGAAAACGGCACGGCGGGTGACGGTGCCGGATTCCACGCGGGCGGTGTCCGCTATGCCCAAGGTTGGGAATCGGGAACGGCCACCATCAACAATGGCCAGTGGCACTTTGTGATGATGACGTGCAACAACGGCGCCAAGACTCAATATGTGGACGGCGCATTGGATGCCCTGATGGTTGATCAGTGGGGAGATGTCGGCACCGGCGGCCAGGTGCGCATTGGCGGAGCAGCTTCCGGGGCTGACAGCCAAATCGCGCTCGGCGGCCTGATGGATGAATTTTATATGTTCAACCGCGCGTTGAGCCAGTCGGAGGTGCAGGCGTTGTATAGCAACAACAGTCTTTCCACCAACACCGGCAATGTGCTGCCGGCCACCACGCCGGTCAGCGTGGCGTCCGGTGCGACGTTGGACTTGGGCGGCGTGTCGCAGACCATCGCTTCGCTGTCCGGTTCCGGCAGCGTGACCAACACCGCTTCCGGACCGGCAACACTGACGGTTTCCAACAGCACCGGCACCGCGACGTTTGGCGGCAGCATTGGCGACACGTCATCGGCGAACGCCGTCAGCTTCGTCCAAAACGGCGGGGCGACGAACATTTTGACCGGCACGAACACTTATCGCGGCGCGACGGTGGTGAACGGCGGCGCGTTGTTTGTGAACGGCTCGCTCGGTTCCGGCGTGGTGACCAATGGTGCGTTGCTCGGCGGCAACGGCACGCTCGGCGGCGCGTTGACGGTGAAATCCGGCGGCACTCTTTCGCCCGGCACAGGCGTTGGCAAACTGATGGTGAATAGCAGCGTCACGTTGCAATCCGGCAGCACGACGTTCATGGAAATCAGCAAGTCGCCAAAAACCAACGATCAATTGATCGCCAGCGGCGCGCTGAATTACGGCGGCACGCTGGTGGTGACCAACCTTGGCGGCACGCTGGCGGCCGGCGATTCGTTCGTGCTCTTTCAAGCCGGTTCGTTCAACGGCAGTTTCGCGTCGAATTCATTGCCGCCGTTGAGCGCCGGCCTCGGCTGGAACACCGCCGCCTTGGGCAGCGGGATTCTCAATGTGATTCAAGCCACGCCGACCAATTTGGTCTGGTCGGTCAGCGGCACCAACCTGACGTTGTCGTGGCCGTCGGACCGCATCGGCTGGCGGCTGTTGGTGCAGACGAACAATCTCGCGGGTGGCATCAGTCAGAACACGAACGATTGGGGCACCGTTTCCAATTCGCAACAAACGAACCAGATTGTCTTGCCGGTCGGCTCTGCGCTGCCGCAGGAATTTTACCGGCTGGTTTACCCGTGATAATCAATTTGAAAATGAATAGAAGCGTGAACGCACACAAAATCCTCCGGCTGGTTTTTACGTCAATGTTGTTGGCCGTTGCAATGGTGCGCGGCCAGTCGGCGGCGACGATGAACATCCAGGTGAACCAGCCTGGCGCGGTGGTCAGCTCCAACCTGTTCGGCATTTTCTTCGAGGAGATCAACTACGGCGGCGACGGCGGGGTTTACGCCGAGCTGGTGCGCAACCGTTCTTTTACCGCCTCGGCCAGCCCGGATTTTTGGACGCTGGTGACCAATGGCACGGCGGCCGGAACGATGAGCGTGGACACTTCGCTGCCGCTCAATACGAACAATCCCAGCTCGCTGCAACTGGCGATGACTTCCGGTTCCGGCAGCCTCGGGGCGGCCAACTCCGGTTACTGGGGAATGTCGCTCCAGTCCGGTGCGACCTACGATCTGAATTTCTATGCCCGCGGTGCCAGTGGTTTTTCCGGTCCCATTACCGCGCGGCTGGAAAGCGCCGATGGCAGCCAGCTTTATGCGCAGGCTTCGTTCAGCGGCCTAACGACCAACTGGCAGCATTTCGCGGCGTCGCTGGTTTCCAGCGGCAGCGACACCAGCGCGCGGATGGTTTTGCGCCTCGCGAATGTCGGCACGGTCTGGCTGGACGAGGTTTCCCTGTTCCCGCGCGCCACGTTTCACAGCCGCACCAATGGCCTGCGGTTGGACCTGGCCAACAAGCTGTCTGATTTGCACCCGGCGTTTCTGCGCTATCCTGGCGGCAACTTCATCGAAAGCTTCAATGTCACCAACGCGGTGCGCTGGAAAAAAACCATCGGCGACCTGGCGCAACGGCCCGGCCACCTGAATGATTCCTGGGGTTACTGGTCCACCGATGGTTACGGCTTGGACGAGTTTTTCCGGCAGTGCGAAGACATGGGCATGGAGCCGCTTTACGGCATCAACGCCGGGCTGATGTTGAATTACAACGGCAGCACCAACAACACGGTGCCGCTCGATCAAATGGGGCCGTGGGTGCAGGATGCGCTCGACCTCATCGAATACGCCAACGGCGACACCAACACCACGTGGGGTGCGCTGCGCGCGGCCAACGGCCATCCCGCGCCCTATCACCTGAAATACATGGAGATCGGCAACGAGAACGGCGGCTCGTATTACAACGACCGTTACACGCTGTTTTACGATGCCATCACGGCGAAATATCCGGACATCAAATTGATCTCGCCGGTTTGGGGAACCACGCCGTGGAGCCGCCCGGTGGAAATCCGCGATGAACATTACTATTCCAGTCCGGCCACGTTCATTTCCTACGCCACGAAATACGACAGTTACAGTCGCAGCGGGCCGAAAGTGTTCGTCGGCGAATACGCCGTCACGTCCGGCTATGGCACCTATGGCAACCTTTCCGCCGCGCTTGGCGAGGCGGCGTTCATGACCGGCATGGAGCGCAATGCCGACGTCGTTGAGATTGCGTCCTACGCGCCGCTGTTTGCGAACGTGAACGGCATCCAATGGCACCCGGACCTGATTTACTACGACAGCTACCGTTCCTTTGGCACGCCGTCGTATTATGTGCAGAAAATGTTTTCGGAAAGCCGGGGCGACAGCATTCTGCCCGCCACGATCACCGTCTCCACCAATTCCCCGACGCCTCCGCCGCGCGGCGCCATCGGCCTCGGCTCGTGGAACACTTCCGTGCAATACACCAACATAGTTGTCACTAGCAACGGCGTGACTCTGTATCAAAGCGACTTTGCCGGCCAAGGCACGAACGGCTGGCGTGTTTATGCCGGCAACTGGAGCACGAACAATGGCGTTTATCAGCAAACGAACGCGACCACCACCCCTGCCTATTCCACCGACCTGAACGGCGGCAGCACCAATTGGGCGAATTACACCATCTCGCTGCGCGCCCGCAAAGTCAGCGGCAGCGAAGGCTTCCTGATTTTGTTCAACTGGACGGATGACAACAACTGGACGTGGTGGAACGTTGGTGGCTGGAGCAACACCAAGGACGGTATCGAGCAGATGTCCGGCGGCACCAAGACCACACTGGCGTCGGTTTCGCAGACGGCCATCGCCAACAATACCTGGTATGACATCAGCATCGTCGTGAGCAATTACACCATGCAATGCTACCTGAACGGCACGCTGATACAGACGGTCAACTATTCCTCGAACGCCGCCAGCGGCATTTTTGCCTCGACGACCTACAACCGGGCCGCTGGCCAGGTCATCGTCAAGGCCGTGAACCCTTACAATTCGCCGATGACGACGACATTTAATCTGGCCGGCGTGAAGGTCATCGCCACGAACGCCACGCTGGTGCAGCTCACCTCCGGCAGTCCGGAGGATGAAAATTCCCTGGCCGCGCCGACGTATGTTTCGCCGGTGACGAATGCCATTGCCAGCGCCGGGACGAACTTCACGCTCACGCTGCCGGCCAATTCGCTTTCCGTCCTCAAGCTGACGGCCAGCGGCATCAACAATTATTCCAATCTGCTGTTGCAGGTGCCGTCGCCCATCACCAACGGCATCACCGTCGCCTCTGCCGTCTGGGCCCAGCAGTATGGCGGCTGGTCCAATCTCACGGCGAACGCGAACCATGCAATTATCTGGTCTTCCTCGAACACCAACGTCGCGGTGGTGGACATCGCCGGCAATGTCACCGGCATCGCCGCCGGCACCGCGAACATCAGCGTCAGCTATCTCGCGCTCGGACTTTCCGCCGCGCAAAACGTGTCGGTGGTGTCCGTGCCGGTGACGCTGGTCCACCGCTACAGCTTCAGTGAAACGAGCGGCACGAACGTCGCCGATTCCGTCGGCGGCGCGGCGTGGAACGGCACGCTGCCCAACGGCGGCACTTGGCTTGGCGGCCAGCTCGCGCTCGCGACCAACACGACGAAATCCCTGTCACAATACGTCGCCCTGCCGGCGGGCATTGTGAGCAATTACAGCGCCGTAACCATCGAGGCCTGGGCGACGTTCCCGAACCAGCTTCCGGGCAGCTGCTTTTTCTTTGGCTTTGGTAACCTCAGCGGCAACACCGGCTACAACTACATTTTCTGCCAGCCGAAAAACGGTCGCATCGCCATCACCAGCGGCAATTATTCCGGCGAGCAGAACACCTCGCCCCAGCCTTCCGGCGACTGGAGTTATTCGACCAACCTGCACGTCACGGCGGTGTTTAATCCGCCGCTCGGTTATCTGGCGCTCTACACCAACGGCGTGCTGGCGGCCGTCAATTCCACCGTGACGACTCCCATGAGTTCCGTCACCAACCTTTACAGCTGGATTGGCCGTTCGCTTTACAGCGGCGATGCGTATTTTAATTTCTCGCTCGACGAACTGCGCATCTACAACGGCGCGCTGACCGCGAATGACATCGCGGCCACCGATGCGCTGGGAGCGGGGCAGGTGTTGAGCGTGGCCAGCCCTGCCGTTAGCGCGGTGGTTTCCGGCGGCAGTCTGACGCTGGCTTGGCCGCTGGCGTCTTCCGGCTATTCGGTCTTGATGAGCACCAATCTCAGCGACGGCAATTGGACAGCCATTCCGGTGACGCCACAAATTCTCAACGGCCAATGGCAGGTCAGCCTGCCCGGCACCAATCGGGTGCAATTTTACCGGCTGGGAAAATAGCGCGTAAGCCGAAATCAGGTGGCGCAGTCCGTCCCGGCTGACCACCAACGTTGCGGAAGAAAAATCCTTCCCGGTGTGATGATTTTGATATCCTCTGACTTTTTCAGCTTTGCTATAGTGATCTGACTAGGATGATTATACTGCTAAAAAAATGAAAAAGGTAATTCAACGAATGGCTGGGTTGATGGTGCTGGCGCTGTTTGGCTTCACGCTGCCGATCCGGGCTGCCGAATGGCAATGGTCCGTGCCGATGGGCAAGGGCCGCGCATTTCTCTGGATTCCGCCCGGCTGCAAGCAGATCCGCGCCGTCGTTGTCGGGCAGAACAACATGATCGAACAGGGAATTCTGGAACACGACACCTTCCGCAAAACGCTGGCGGACGAAAATATGGCGGAGGTTTTCATCGCGCCGCCGTTCGATTTTATCTTCCATTTTGACCAGGATGCCGGCGGGCGCTTCAATGATATGATGAAACAGCTCGCGGACGTTTCGGGCTATTCAGAATTGAATTTTGCGCCGGTCGCGCCGCTGGGCCATTCCGCGTGCGCGAGTTTTCCGTGGAATTTTGCCGCGTGGAATCCCGCGCGCACGCTCGCGGTGCTGTCCGTTCACGGCGACGCGCCCCTGACCAAATTCACCGGCTGCGGCCAGCCGAACCCGGATTGGGGCCATCGCAATCTCGACGGCGTGCCCGGTCTGATGGTCATGGGTGAATACGAATGGGGCGACAGCGAACACGGCGTTGATCGTTTGTCCCCCGCGTTGGTTTACCGCCGGCAACATCCGAAAACCCCGATTGCCATGCTGGCCGAACCGGGCAATGGCCATTTCAATTATTCCGACGACCTGGTGAAGTATCTCGCGCTGTTTGTCCGCAAGGCGGCGGAAGCGCGCCTGCCGAAAACCCCGCCGTTGGATCAACCGCCGGTTTTGAAACCGGTGGATCCCGCGCAAGGCTGGCTCGTCGAGCGCTGGCACTTGAATGAACCGCGCAAATTCAAACCCGCGCCGGTCGCCGAATACCAAGGCGATCCGAACGAAGCCTTTTGGTGCTTCGACCAGGAAATGGCCAGGGCGACATACAATTACCTGGCCGATCAGCCGGGCAAATTGCCGCAGCTTTTGAGCATTACCTCCGGCGACCTGCCGTTGGCCGATGGCTGTGGCGAGCCGGTGTCGCCGAAATTCATTCCCGCTGCCGACGGCGTGACGTTTCATTTGATGGCGGCCTTTATGGACTTCGTTCCCACCAACGGCAACGCCGCGCGCTGGGCGTATTCGTCGCCGGGGACAAAGCTCGGCCACGCAGCCGGCGGCGGGCCGATCCAATGGCACAAGATTGTCGGCCCGGTGATTTTGACCGGTGGCGGCACTTTTCAATTGAGCTTGAATCGCGTGAACTGGTGCAATCCTGAACGCGGCCATGACATCTGGGTCTGGGCCAGCCAGCCCGGCGACGCCAAATACAAAAGCATCGTGCAACAGGCGGATATTCGCCTGCCGCAAGACACTGCCGGCGCGGAGCAGCACCTCACGTTTCCGGTGATTCCCGACCAGCCGGTGAAAACCAAGGCAATCCAACTCACCGCCACCTCCGACGCTGGAACCAAAGTGTATTATTATGTGGCCGAAGGCCCGGCGGAAGTGGCCGGCGACGTTTTGAAATTCACGGGAATTCCGCCGCGCGCGAAATTTCCGGTCAAGGTGACGGTGGTGGCCTGGCAGCAGGGGTTGCCGGGCAAAGTCAAAACCGCGCAACCCGTCGCGCGGGAGTTTTTTATTCGGTAGAAAAAAACATTAACTCAATATTTGGATTGTGGCTGGCGGGCTGCCGCCGTCTTTGCAAAATGCCATCCCAAAAATTTCAACTCCGTAGCGACATAGTCTTTGCAGACGGCCAGCATGCCGTTCCTACGGCGCTTTACGGCGTTTTCAGCCATTCCGTCAGCATCGGGCTGGCGGGAATCCAGCGGGCGCGGACTTGCGGCGGCGTGACGGTGAAATCCACCATCAGACTCTCAGCGATGTAAATGTTGCCGTTGCCGTAGTAGCAGAGCGCCGGACAAAACAGCAGGCCGGGCAGTTGGTCGCAGGTCAGGTTGAGGGTGGTGAGATTCGTCGCGCCGGAAAATGGAAACGGGTTCAACTCCACCGGCGTGCCGTCGCGCAGCACGCGCACCACTTCGGCCATGAGCGCGGCGTTGGTGGTGGTGGCGAGCGGACCGAATTTATATTTTTGAAATGCGCTCATCTGGCGGAAGGTCGCAGTGCGCCAGTCGAACGGTGGTTGCTTGACGTTGCGATAAGGCGCATACGCGGGCATCTCGGAGCCGCAATCCACCATGATATAGGCGGTGACGGGCTGGCCGGGAACGGCGCCGACTTTCGCGGGGCTGATGGAACCCATGAGGCCGATGACCGTCTGCGGTTCCGTCAAGGTGAGTTGCAGGCAGGCTTCCTCGTAGTCGCTCACGTAAACCTCGCCGCCGCCGGTCACCGTATCGTGCAAGTATCCGGCGTGCGCGGAAGGCGATTGTGGTCCCATGGTGTAAAACGGCAGGCCGGCACCGCCGCCCGTCGCTTCCTCGTGCCCGGCAAAAAAGCCGAGCGCCAACAACAGCAGCCCCGCTACGCCCAGCAAAATGAGCGCGAGCGTCGCCGCCAGGAGGATGAGCCATTTGGGCTTGGACATTTTGATGGCTTGGAATTTGTGCCTGGCACAAAGCATTGTCCAGAAAAAGCCGCGCCGCCGGGCGAAACGGACATGGTCACGGTGGGTTTTTCCGACCCGGTTCCTGCGCGGCAGGATGGTTGCAGGGGAAAAACGGGCGGATTCGGCTTGCCTTTCGGTGGTGGCGGAGAAAAACTTTCCCTTCATATGGAAACACAAGACGCATCCGCAGAATTGCTCATCAAGTTTTGGCCGTGGTTTGAAGCCAACCGCAAACGGCTCATCATTCTCGCCGTGGCGGCGGTGGTGGGTATTTTCGTCTGGTATTTGCTCGCCACGCAGCGCGAGCAACGGGCGATCGAAGCCGGACAGGCACTGGCGCGGGTGCAATTGAACCTGCCAGCCAACCCGTCCGCCCAGCAGGTCGCCGAGGCGTATCTGAAAGTTGCCGGGCAATACGCCGGCACCATCGCGGCGGAACGCGCGCAACTGGAAGCGGCGTCGGTGCTCTTTAGCGCGGGCCGTTACGAGGATGCGTCGGCACAATTTCAAAAGCTGGCCGCCGCCAACAGCACCAGCCCGCTGGCTCCGGCGGCGCACCTGGGCGCGGGCGCCAGCCTGGAAGCGGCGGGCAAGGCCGACGCGGCGGTGACGGAATATCGCGCGGTGGTGACGGGCTATCAAAATTCGGCGGAAGCGCTGCCGGCGAAATACGCGCTGGGTCGCGTGTTGGAATCGCAGGGGAAATTGTCCGAGGCCGCGAATTATTATCAGGAGCTGACGCGCTCGCAGTTGGCGGGTTCGCTCGGCTCGGAGGCGGCGCAGCGGCTTTCGCAGATCCAGGGCAAACTGGCGGCCGCCAAGCCCGCCGGCAAATCCTGACATGAAGCTCACCATCATCGGCACCGGTTACGTCGGCCTGGTTTCGGGAACGTGTTTTGCCGAGGTGGGCCACCATGTCATCTGCGTGGACAACGACGCAGCGAAGGTGAAGCTGCTCCAGGCCGGCGGCATCCCGATCTACGAACCCGGCCTTGAAGAACTCGTCAAAAAGAACGTTGCCGCCGGGCGGCTGAAATTCACCGCCAGCACCGCCGAGGGCGTGCAGAATTCCGACGTGATCTTCATCGCGGTGCCCACGCCGCCGCAGCCCGATGGTTTGGTGGATTTGAGCTACATCGAGCGCGTCGCGCGTGACATCGCCGCCGCCATGACCAGTTACAAAATTGTC
>PLYV01000204.1 GCA_003151855.1 Limisphaerales bacterium
CGCCGCTGGCTCCGGTGATGGCGACTAATATCTTCAATGCACAAATCTTGCCGCAATTTCAGGCCATAAACAAGCCACACGAATATCATCCTCGCCCTCATGGTCAGCCTCGTCCGCGCTATTTGGGGAAGGAATTGCGGATGAAGATGAGTCTGAGGACGAGGATGATTAAGGGGCGATTTCATTTTTCAGACACGCTCTAAGCCGGAATGATGCAGGAGAATTAACCACGAAATACACCAAACACACGAAAGCCAGACAAGTCCTGCGGATGAACCTCTGGCAACCGACACACACCCACTGGTGAGTGCGGCTTGGAAAACTTCAAAGGTGGAAACAACCCCCGTCGCTTCGGTATATTTTCGTGTGGTTCGTGTGTTTCGTGGTTCAAAAGAATGGTTCCGGACGAGGACGATTCCCTTTTACCCGAATCAGCTTGAGTCCGCTTTCGCGTTCCGCACAATTGGCGCGTGTTCAAATTTGCGGCAATCATTTTTGGCGGAATATTTTTGTTTTTAGCCGGCTGCAGCACCGTGCCCAGCGACAACGAGGAAACCGTGCCGCAGGAATGGTCGGCAACCAACACGGTCAGCCAGCCAGTGCCGCCGGCAAAAAAGTTTTCGCCCCGGCCCGCCGTAAAAACCATCCCGGCCATCCCGGCCACGCCGCCCCGCACCAATCCGCCGCCGCAGAAAATGGCCCCGCCGGCGCCCATTCTGACGTGGACTTCGCTCGACCGCTGGGCGGCGGAAAACAAGCTGGCCGCGCCCCGCAAGGTGGCGAATTCGCCCGTGGCCAGCTACGCCATCAACTCCGCACGCGGCACGCTCACGCTGGTCATCGGCAGCCGCGAGGCGGTCTGGCGCGGCCTGGAAATCCACCTCGGCTTCGCGCCGGAATTCATCGACGACCAGGTTTTCGTCCATGGCCTTGACCTGCAAAAAAACCTGGAGCCGCTGCTGCTGGACCCGACGCTGACGTTCGGCACGAACCGCGTCATCGTCCTCGATCCCGGCCACGGCGGCAACAAGCCCGGCACGATGAGCGTGCTCGACGGACGGACGGAAAAGGAATTCACGCTCGACTGGGCGCGGCGGCTCAAGCCATTGCTCGAAACCAACGGCTGGAAGGTTTTCCTCACGCGCACGAACGACTCGGACATCGCCCTGTCCAACCGCGTGAACTTCGCCGAGGCGCACCGGGCGGACATCTTCATCAGCCTGCATTTCAACTCCGCCGCGCCAAGAAAAGAGGAGAACGGCCTGGAAACCTATTGCCTCACGCCGACGGGGATGCCCTCGACGCTCACGCGCGGTTACAGCGACCTGGGGACGGTCCGTTATCCGAACAATTATTTTGACGTGGAAAATTTCCAGCTCGCCATCCGCCTGCACGCGGCGCTGCTGCACGCCAGCGGCGAGGAGGACCGCGGCATCCGCCGCGCGCGGTTCATGGGCGTGCTGTGCGGCCAGCGTCGGCCGGCGGTCTTGATTGAAGGCGGCTATCTGTCCAACCCGCACGAGGCGGGAAAAATCGAAAGCGCCGAGTTCCGCGAGAAATTGGCGGAAGCCATCGCCAACGCGCTACGTTGAAACGAGGATGGAAGATTGAGGATGGCAAACTGACAGCACCAAAATTGTATGGCAATCATCAGAAGTTTTCGTGACTTGCGGGCTTATCAACAGGCGCGCCGCGAGGCTGGCCGAATTTTTGAGGTCACCAAGACATTTCCAAAGGAAGAAAAGTATTCTTTGACCGACCAGATCCGGCGCTCTTCGCGGGCGGTCAAAGCGATGGGCGCCGAAGCGTGGGCGCGCCGCCGCTACCCGGCCTCGTTTGCCTGCAAGCTTACCGATGCCATCGGCGAGGCGAATGAGACTCCATCGTGGTTGGATGATGCGCTGGATTGCGGTTATATAGCAGTTCATATTGACATAGACACGCCCGGCTCACGCGGCCAAAGCTCCACGACGCTTCGCGTTCATTCGGGTCGTGGAACCGCGCGCCAGCGTCTTGGACTGCGGCGGCCAAACTGTGCCAAGGTTAACCAAAACTGCCATATCAGTCCGGCTCAACACAAAGTTTTCGAGGCGGCGTGGCAATCTGTCGGCGGCATGATCGCCAACATGATTCTCAAAGCTGACGACTTTTGCGGAACTAAAAAAGACTGATCCCTGCTCCATCCTCCATCATCAATCCGCCATCATCGCTTTTCCACCCATGCCATCCTCCACCTTCAAACCTCCATCCTCGTTTGTCCTGGTCACCGGCGGCGCGGGTTTCATCGGCGCGCACCTGGTGGAACGGCTGTTGAAAGACGGCAAAACCGTTGTCGTCATTGACGATTTGTCCACCGGCAGCCGCGACAACCTGCGCGCGGTGGCGCAGCACCGGAATTTCCGTTTTATTCAGACCAAAATTTCCACCTACACGGAACTGCCGGAACTGGCGGCGGAGGCGGAATATATTTTCCATCTTGCGGCCACCGTCGGCGTGGAACTGGTCGTCAAATCCGCGCTGCACGTTTTGGAGGCCAGCTTCAACGAGACGCAGATTTTACTGCGCGCGGCGGCGAAAAATGCCACGCCGATTTTGTTCACCTCCACCTCGGAAGTTTACGGCAAGAGCGCCAAGGCGGAGTTCAGCGAGGACGACGATCTGCTCATCGGGCCGCCGACACATTCGCGCTGGAGCTACGCCTCCGCCAAGCTCACGGACGAATTTCTCGCGCTCGCCTACGCGCGCGAGAAAAAACTGCCCGTCACCATCGCGCGGCTGTTCAACACCGTCGGCCCGCGCCAGACCGGGCGCTACGGCATGGTGCTGCCGCGCTTCATCGCGGCGGCCAAGGCGGACGAACCGCTGAAAGTCTTCGGCGACGGCGCACAGTCGCGCTGCTTCGGCTTCGTCCACGATGTCGTGGAGGCGCTGGTGCGACTGCAAAAGTGCAAACCGGCGCGCGGAGAAATCTTCAACATCGGCGGCACCGAGGAAGTTTCCATTCTCGAACTCGCACAGCTCGTCGTCGAAACGCTTGGCTCAAAATCCACCATCGAGCTGATTCCCTACGACCAGGCTTATGCGCCGGGTTTCGATGATATGCGCCGACGCAAGCCGCGCGTGGAAAAACTGGAACGCTGCGTGAACTTCAAGCCGCAGACGGCACTCCGTGACATCATCCGGATCACGGCTGAAAGCACTTCCGCGTAAAATAAAAACGGCGGCGGTCGTGATGACCACCGCCGGCTGGATTTTTATTGTAAGCGTTGGCGGCGCAGCAGCGCCGCCTTACCGGTTTACATGTGCGCGATGATGTTTGAGCCGAACTCGCTGCACTTGATCTCCGTCGCGCCGGTCATCTGCCGCGCGAAGTCGTAAGTGACTTTCTTCGAGCCGATGGCGCCGTTCAATCCTTTGAGGATGAGGTCGGCCGCTTCGTTCCAGCCCAGATAGCGGAACATCATTTCGCCGCTCAACACGACGGAGCCGGGGTTCACGACGTCTTTGTTCGCGTATTTGGGCGCGGTGCCGTGCGTGGCCTCAAAGATGGCGTGGCCGGTGACGTTGTTGATGTTGCCGCCGGGCGCGATGCCGATGCCGCCGACCTGCGCGGCGAGCGCGTCGCTCAAATAATCGCCGTTCAAGTTCAGCGTGGCGATGACTTCGAACTCGTTCGGGCGCGTGAGGATCTGCTGGAGCGTGATGTCGGCGATGCTGTCCTTGAACATGAGGCCGGCCCCGCGTTTGCCTTCGGGAATCTTGCACCACGGGCCGCCGTCCACGAGTTCCGCGCCGTATTCCTCGCGCGCGAGCTGGTAGCCCCACTGCATGAACGCGCCTTCGGTGTATTTCATGATGTTGCCCTTGTGGACGAACGTCACGGATTTCTTCTTCTGCTCGATGGCGTATTCGATGGCCGCGCGCACGAGGCGCTGCGTGCCGGTCTTGGAAACCGGCTTGATGCCGATGCCGACGACTTCGGGCGTTTCGCCGAAGCGGATTTTTTTAAATTCCTTCGGGAAATTCGTCTTGATGAATTCCAGCGTCTTCATCGCCATCTCCTTGCCGGCTTCAAAATCAATGCCGGCATAGATGTCCTCGGTGTTTTCGCGGAAGATGACCATGTTGACCTTCTCGGGATGTTTCACGGGCGAGGGGACGCCGGTGAACCATTGCAC
>PLYV01000080.1 GCA_003151855.1 Limisphaerales bacterium
TGATCGTGGACTCCGGCAAATTCAAGTGGAACAACGGCAAGTTCCCGGAATTCACCGAGCCGGATCCGAGCTACCACGGCTTGAAATACTGGGACGCCTTGAGCAACGTGCCCGGCATGGGCAACGTGGCGTTCATCCTGAAAGTGCGCGTGACGCTGCTGCGCGACATCGGCGCGGCGCTCAGCCCGTTCAATTCATTCCTATTTTTGCAAGGACTGGAAACCTTGCCGCTCCGCCAGAAACAACATTCGGCCAACGCGCTCGAAATCGCCAAGTGGCTCAAAACGCATCCGCTCGTGAGCTGGGTGACTTATTCCGGCCTGCCAGACGATCCAAGCCATCCGCTCGCGGCAAAGTATCTGAAGCGCGGCTTCGGCGGACTCGTCGGCTTCGGTGTCAAAGGCGGATTGGAAGCGGGCAAGAAGTTCATCAACTCGGTGAAGCTGCTCTCGCACCTCGCCAACATCGGCGACGCCAAATCGCTGGTGATTCATCCGGCCTCCACCACGCACTCGCAGTTGTCGTCGGAAGAACTGCTCGAATCCGGCGTGTTGCCGGATTACATCCGCCTCTCCATCGGCTTGGAAGATGTGGAAGACATCAAGGCCGACATCGAGCAGGCCTTGCAGGTTTCGCAAAAATAAATTCCGGCTCCGCGCGCCGGCGGGAAACAGGAAATCCGCCGGCGACGCGGCTGTTCGTTCCGAAAGTTCAGGTTCAATGGCCAAAAACATTTTTGAAAGCAGCGACGCGGTTCGCACCGCGCAGCCGTTGCGCCATGCGCAGAGCGTCACGCTCAACGGGCCGCTGCTTTTGGAATCCGGCGGCACGTTGCCCAGTGTCACGGTGGCTTTTGAAACTTATGGAAAATTAAATGAAGCCGGCGACAACGCCATCCTGATTTGCCACGCCATCAGCGGCGATTCGCACGTCGCCCGCCACAATGCCGAGGACGATTCCGGCTGGTGGGACATTTTGGTCGGGCCGGGCAGGCCGGTGGACACGAACCGATTTTTTGTCATCTGCCCGAATCTTCT
The DNA here is from genome assembly GCA_003151855.1 of Limisphaerales bacterium. Classification (GTDB taxonomy): domain Bacteria; phylum Verrucomicrobiota; class Verrucomicrobiia; order Limisphaerales; family UBA11358; genus UBA11358. The sequence goes on from PLYV01000080.1 coordinate 1,038, forward strand.
GGGCGGTTGCCGTGGCACCACCGGCCCTGGCAGCATCAATCCCGAAACGGGCAAGCCCTACGGCCCGGATTTTCCCACGACCACCATCGGCGACATGGTGGAAGTCGAGCGCCGGCTGCTCGATCATCTGGGCGTCGGCCAGCTCGTCGCCGTCGTCGGCGGTTCCGTCGGCGGGCATCAGACATTGACCTGGGCCACGCGGCATCCCGGCCGTTTGCGTGGCGCAGTGGTGCTGGCCAGTTCGCCCCGGCTGACCAGTCAGGCACTGGCGTTTGATGTCGTGGGCCGCAACGCCATCCGCCGCGATCCGCATTATCACGGTGGCCAGTATTACGACAAGCCGCACGGCCCCGGCGTGGGCCTGGCGCTGGCGCGGATGATCGGCCACATCACCTATCTTTCGCCGGAGGCCATGAGTCAAAAATTTGAGGCTGACCGGCTGCATCCGCGCGACGTGGCGATTGAATTTGAAAAAACTTTTTCCGTCGGCTCGTATCTCGGCCATCAGGGAACGAAGTTCGTGGAACGCTTTGACGCGAACAGCTACATCACGTTGTCGCTGGCGATGGACTTGTTTGACCTGGGCGGCACGCCGGAGCAGCTCGCGGCGAGCTTTAGCCACGCGCAATGCCGCTGGCTGGTGTTGAGTTTTTCGAGCGATTGGCTGTTTCAACCGCGCCAGTCGCGCGACATCGTGAACGCGCTCATCCGCAACAACGCCGCCGTGAGCTACTGCGACATCGAAAGCAATTGTGGTCACGACGCGTTCCTGCTGCCGGATGATTTTGACCGTTATGGCGAAATGGTGCGCGCGTTCATCCAGAATCTTGCGCCGGTGCCGCATCCTCCTGGCGTAGAAAAAGACGAGCAGCACGGGCGGACCAGCATTTTCCACGAACACCGGCTCGACTACGACCGCATCGTCGAATTGATTCCACCGGGTGCCAGCGTGCTGGACCTTGGCTGCGGCACCGGCAGCTTGCTGGCGCGGCTCAAACACCGTGGTCCCGGCCGACTGGTCGGCGTCGAGTTGGATGAACGGAAAATTCTTGGCGCGTTGCAACGTGATCTCAATGTCATCCATGCCGATTTGAACGAAGGTTTGCGCGCGTTTGCCGACAAGCAATTTGACTGCGTGGTGCTGTCGCAGACGTTGCCGGCGGTGAAGGATGTTGAGGGCGTGATTGCCGAGATGCTCCGCGTGGGCGCGACGGGCATCGTCAGCTTTCCCAACCTGGCGTTTCATAAGCTGCGCCGTATTCTCGCCGAGGAAGGCCGCGCGCCGCGCGCCTACGGCTGGTTCAAGAACCAATGGCATGACACGGCGGACATCCGGTTTTTGTCTATCGCGGACTTTGAATCGTTTTGCGCGGAAAAGAAGTTTCATATCCAGCGCCGCATCGCCCTCAACACTGAGACCGGTCAGGAAATTACGACTGACGCCAACCGGAACGCCGACCTCGCCATCTTTGTGCTGGGTCACAACCCCCACGAAAAACCATGAGCCGCCACGCCACCGCCAAAGAATCCCGACGCTACTGGCTCACCTTCTCCGCCGAGCTCACCCGCAGGCCTCTGATCTGGGAGATGAGCAAAAAATTCAAGCTGGTCTTCAATGTCCGCAACGCCAGTGTCACCGAGCAAATCGGGATCATCGCCCTCGAACTCACCGGCGAGCGAAAAGCCATCGAAAACGCCGTGAAGTGGTTGCAGAAAAAAGGCATCGAGGTGGATCCCATAGAACTTGATATTCTCGGGAACTGAATCCTTAAGCCGCAGCCGTGCTGGGAAATTCCCCATGGCTGACGTTTTAGGAGAGAGCATTAATTGACGACATGAACAGCAACTTGAGATTTTTTATGAAACAGTATTGACGAAGGTTTTAAGAGTGATAATATACGACTCAACAAGTCGTATAACACGTTATTTGTTAATGTTTGATTTTAATTAAGCGAAATAGGTTTTTATTTTTTGTAGTAAATGACGACTAATCAAATAGTTATTATATGAGTCAGATTCAACAAAAATTGCCGGTGAATGGGAATGGCGATTTGAAATGGCTGGAGCTGGTTGCCCAGAATGTCAAGTCGCTGCGCTTTGGCGTGGTGGAAATTATTGTCCACGATGCGCGCGTGATTCAGATCGAAAAAACTGAACGGGTGCGATTGGATAAAACCGAACCTACCTGAATCAAACTCAATAAGACCCACAAGCACTTAACAAACGGCTGACCGGACAACTGGAAGTTCACATGAAAAATAAAAAACAAAATGCCTGTCCTCCAGCATCCAGTCCAGCCCCGGTCGTTCGTGGTTCCAGCGAGTTTGAACCGCCTGCTGTTGCTTTGCCGGTTTGATTTCCGGCAAAGAAGCTGGAGCCTTCCGGCCTGGGAGATCCACCGCGATTCCACTGCTGATTTTCCGGCGCACTCGGCCGCGCTGGCATCGGTGATTTCTAAAAATCTTTCTGACTTTTCCGACCCTGCATTGGGAGGCCTCAACCCCTCGAAGACCGTCCATCGTCGGATAAAAATCCGGCGCTCATCTCGGCGGCCTTTTGGGGAAAACCAAAAGCAACCAACTGAAGGAACTTAAACGCAGGCCAGCATTTCAAATCAAAGGAGCCGCGACGCAGGCGGCGGAACTTCTTCGCCGCCTGCGTTAAAACCTCCGCAACCATCTTGAAACATGAAAACGCAAACCAACACCAAATCCAGTCACAACACCGCCAATCCGGCCGGCCCGCGCGCCGGTTTGCGTTCAGGCACCGCCAAGGCGCTTGAGCACCGCTATGAGCGGCGCAAAATCCGCGAGCAGTTGCGGCGGCTGGACTGGGTGGCAAACGTAGAGGACGAAGTTTTTGACTGACACTTTGCCCCGATGTCCGGGGCGAACGGGTTTCTGGCGCTGAATACTGTGTGCGCGCCGGAAGCCCGGAACATTTTTTCCGACCCGACGAAGGGAGGTGATCAACAAACATAACAAAACAAAAATAGAATACAAAAACCGCAAAATGAAAATCACCTTGAATCGAAAGGCTGCCGGCAACTCCTTGCCTTCAGTTTTATCAACTCCTCCAATCCCAAGAAACAACTTCGCGCGAAAATCTTTCGTCCGGCTGCTGGCGGGTTGCTTGATGGGAGCAGCGTTGCCTACAGCCCACGCGGCCAACTGGGCATGGGACACTGCGCCCGGCAGCGGAAATTTCAACGACGTGAACTGGACAAGCGGCACCGTTCCCGGCGCGGGAACAGGAACGCCCGTTTCCACCGACAGCCTTTATTTCGGCACGTCAAGCCAGCTTACGTTGAATAATGATTTCAGCAGCTTCACCTTCAACGGGCTGAACTTCAACAGCGGCGCGAATGCCTTCACGATTGGCGGCAACGCGATCACGCTCGGCGGCGACATTGTCAACGCCAGCACCAGCCTCCAAACCATTAACCTGAATCTTGCGCTTGGTGCGGCGCGCAACCTCACGACCGCAGCGGGCGGCGGCGACCTCACGCTCGGCGGCAACATCAGCGGCGCGTTTGCGCTGACCAACAATGGCGCGGGCACGCTGACGCTGGCCGGGGCGAACACTTATTCTGGCGGCACGACGGTCAACGGCGGCACGGTGAATTATTCCGGCTCGCTCAACGCGATTGCGGCGAATGTCACCGTGAACTCGCGGCTGAATGTTTCCGGCACGCTGGCCATCAGCAACCTGTGGATCGGCCATCTGACGGGCGGCGCGGGCGCGGTTTATCAGACCGGCGGCAGCGTCACGTTGAATCAGGCGGCGGGCACGGATAATTTCCGCATCGGCTCCGGCACGAACGGCTATGGCTACTACAACTTTTCCGGCGGCACGCTCAATGTCGCCCAAGTCAACGTCACTTCGGCGGGACGCGGCGATAAAACTGTCGGCGTGCTGGACATTTCGGGCGGCACGTTCACCAGCTCGGATCGGTTCGCGGTTGGAACTGGCGTTACCGCTGGCCGGGGCGTGCTCAACGTGTCCGGTGGCACGGTGAATTTTTCAACGACGGCCAATGGTTTGTCGTTGATCGCGAATGGTGCCAACGCTGTCGGTTCCGGCGTGACCGGCATTCTGAATGTCGGCGGCGGCACGACAGCGGCGCAAGTCGTCGGCCCAAGCACAGCCACGGCAGGGCGTGGTTTGGTGCTGGCTGGTGTCAACATCACCAATTCACTCGCCGTCGCCAATCTGCTGCCGAATGGCACGCTGACGGTGAACGGCGTTTCGGCGACACAGGCGAGTCCGACCAATCTATTCGACTTCAACGGCGGCACTTTGAAGGCGACGGCTTTGAATCTGGGCACCAGCTTCTTCAACAGCGCCAGCATTCCCGGCGTGTATGTGTATGGCAATGGCGGCACGATTGATAACAGCGGCACGGCCATCACCATCGGCAACAAATTGCTCGCGCCCACGGGCAACGGCATCAGCGGCATCACGTCCTTCACCGGCGGCGCGGGCTACCTCGGCGCACCGTTTGTGTCAGTCGTCAACGGTCTTGGCGATACGACGGGTTTTGGCGCGACGGCGATTGCACAAATTGATTCTTCGGTTGGCGGTGCAACGAGCGGCCAGATCACGAATGTTCTCATCACCAATCCCGGCAACGGCTACACGGCCGCACCGACCTTTACTTTGATTGGCGGCGGCGCGACGACTCCAGCGACCATCACCGGCACCACGCCCACGGCCAATGTCAGCGGTGGCCTGACGTTCATCGGCTCCGGCAAAACAACTTTGAGCGGCGTCAGCACTTACACGGGTGCAACGACCGTCAGCGGCGGCACGCTGGCGTTGAGCGGCACGGCTTCCATTGCCAGCTCTTCGGCGATCATCGTCGGCAGCGGCGCGACGTTTGATGTTTTGGGATTATCCTCGACGTTTACGCTGGGCGCGGCCCAGACGTTGAGCAACAGCGTTTCGACCGCGTGGCTCAAGGGAAATGTGAATGCCAACGGCGGCACGCTGGCGCTGAATTATTCCAGCGGCTCGCCCGCGCTCACCGTCACCAACGGCACGTTCAGTTTGTCCGCCGGCACCGTGGTGCAGGTCAACAACACCGGCGCGCAGCTTGCGGCGGGAAATTATCTGCTCATCGCCACCAATACCGGCGCCAAAGTCAGCGGCTTTGTGCCGTTGACCGTCGCGGTCGGCGGCGCGGGCGTGAACGGCTACGCTTCGTTGCAACTCATCGGCGGACAGCTTTATCTCAACGTCGGCCCGGCATCGGTGGTGGGGTATCTGAATTCATCCGCCAATCCTTCGGGCTATCTCGCCCCGGTGACTTACTCGCTTCATGTCGTTGATCTTTTGAATGGACAACCGGCGGCGACCGGCTCGGTGGTTTTTGCGGCCAGCGGAATTCCGTTCAGCACGAATGACGTCGTGGCTGGAAACACCACCAGCGCGGCCATCAACAGCCTGCTGCGCGGCGCGGCGAATCTCATCACGGCGATTTATTCCGGCGACGCGAATCATCCCGCGCTCACCAACTCGCTGTTCCAAACGGTCACGAACCATCCGCCGGTCGCGGGCAACGTCAGCTACGCCCGCGTGACCGGTCAGGACACGGTGACGATTCCGATCAGCGATTTGCTGAACACAACCAGCGATCAGGATGGCGACACGGTCTCGTTCGTTGGCGTGGATTCGGGGTTGCGCGGCATCACGCCGGTCAACAACGGCACGGCATTGCTCTACACCAATCCAAACAATGTCAGTGACGTGCTGACCTACACGGTGACGGATGGTTTTGGCGGAACCACCACCGGGAAAATCAACATCGCGCGGCATTTGCAATCGTGGCAAACCAAACGGCACAACATTCTGCTGCTGATCGCGGACGACTTCGGCCTTGATAACCTGGCCATCTACAATACGAACCCGGCCGCATCGCTGCCCTCGCTGCCCAACATCACCTCGCTGGGTCAGAGCGGTATCGCGTTCACGCATTTTTATGCGCGGCCTTCTTGCTCGCAATCGCGCGCGGCCATCATCACGGGGCGCGATTCGTTCCGCAACGACGTCGGCGTCGCGCTCGGCTCCGTGCCGCTGCGCACGAATGAATACACGTTGCCGCGTGCGTTCACCACAAATGCGCCGGAGTATGGGCTGGCCTCGTTCGGCAAATATCACCTGTCGCTCACGACCGATTTGAATTCGCCGTGGACGACCGCCGGTTGGACAAACTACGCCGGCTACTTCAGTCCTTCCGTCGCCAGCTATTTCAACTGGACAAAAATCTCGAACGGCGTTTCGTTCAACACGACCGTTTACTCGACGAGCGACCAGGTGAATGACGCCACCAACTTCATCACGTCGCAGGGAACAAACCGCTGGTTCGTGTGGCTCGCCTTCAACGCACCGCACGCGCCGCGACATTTGCCGCCAGCCAACCTCCTGACCTCGCCGCAATACCTCGCCTTGAGCGGCACGTCCGCCGACATCAGCGCCATAGGCCGCACTTACTACGAAGCGATGGCACAGGCTCTGGACACGGAGATTGGTCGCCTGCTCAAGTCGGTGGACACCAACGACACCGACATCATCTTCATCGGTGACAACGGCACGGAGATTGACGTGCAGCAATTCCCGTTCAAAAACGCCGCCGTGCCCGCGACCACCAGCGGCAATGGTCACGCGAAGTTCACCATCTACGAAGGCGGTTCGCGCACGCCACTCTTCATCACCGGGCCGGACGTGGTCAGTCCGGGCCGCTACAACGACACACTGGTCAACGAGCCGGACTTGTGGGCGACGATTCAGGAGCTGGCGGGCATTGACGTGGCCGCGACGAAGGTGACGAACGTGGTCATTGATTCCGTCAGCCTGCTGCCCGCGATCCGGGCGGACGTGATCCGGCCCACGCCGTTTGTCATCGAGGAACAGTTCAACCAAAGTGCCACGACCGACGGCGTGACGTTGCGTAATGACAAGTTCAAATTGGTCCACTTTTACAGTCATGTGGAGCAATTCTACGATCTGGCGCACGATCCCTATGAATACACCAACCTCCTCGCCACGCTGCCGCTCTCGGCGGAAGCGCAAGCCAACTTCAACGCGATCAAGTTGAAGCTGGGCGAATACCAGACCTTCGCGAACACGGCCAACACCCGCGTGCTGCTGGATTATCCGCAGATCAACGGTTATGGCTTCACGAACGGGACGTTCAACATCAATGCGCAGTTCACGCAGTTGAGCACGAACGGATTCTTCCCGAACTCGAACCAGCCGTATCCCACGCGGCTGGCCAACGGCGGGACGAACCTGAACTATCAAGTCATCCTCTGGCGCAACGCGGATCTGGGCAACCCGCTCGGCTGGACGCCGGTGCTGACCAACCTCGTCACGGGCATCACCAACAGCTTCCTGCTGTCCACGAACGGCCTGCTGACCGATGTGAACGCGAACGCGGATCACTACTATTACCGCATCTCGCCTTACATTCCGTAACGCGCCAATCCGTTCCCGCGTCCGGCGGTTTTTTCCGCCGGACGCTGGGGACGGAAATTTATTAACCAAAACAATTTCAAAAATTAAATTCATGAAAATCGCCATCAACAAAATCATCTCCGTGGCTTTTACCGGCTTGAGCCTTGCCGCTTTAACCAGTTCATTGGCCGACACCGGACGCGCGCAAAATCAAGCTGCGGCCGGCGCACCGTTCATTGTGAAGGACACCGACAACGATTCGCCGGGAACAAACAATGTCACCCGCATCGTCACCCTCAAGGCGGAGATTGGCGGCACACCACCGTTCACGTTGCAATGGAAGGTGGATCGTGGCAGCGGCTTTGAATCCATCCCCGGCGCGACGAACGCCACCTATCGCATCGGCAACGCGCAAATCTCGGATTCTGGTCTCTACTCGCTTTTCGCCACCAATGACTTTGGCCACATCAGCACCACGCCCGCGCCGCTCATCGTAACCGAAGCGGAGGATTAAATGACCAAGCCAGTTTCGCCGCGTGCGCCGAGACACGCCTCGCCCGCGTGTGCTTTCGCCGCTGCGATCGGGCTGCTCGTTGGTTTGGTTGCCCCAAAAGCAGGTGCTGCTGAAATCAAAGATTCCGAGGCGGCGACCAATTCGGTTCGCGGGGAAAAGTCATTTTACCCCGACGAACAAAAGGTTTTCGCGCAATACGGCGGCTCCGAAAGCTGCAAGGATTGTCACGAGGAGGAATACGACCTCTGGAAAAAATCCAATCACGGTCTGGCCGAGCGGCTGGTGCAGCCGGAGCATGATCGCGCCGACTTTGATCCCACGCAAACTTTTAAGCACGGCACACAAACTTCGACCGCAAGCTGGAGCAACGGCGTGGCGTCCGTGACCAGCATCGGACTTTCCCGCAAACCGGAGGCGCACGTCATCGCGCGGGTCATCGGCAACGACCCGCTGCTCCAGTATCTCGTGCCGTTTCCCGGCGGACGCTTTCAAATACTGGAAGCGTCCTACGATCCGCATTCCAACCAGTGGTTCAACTCCTACGGAAACGACGACCGCCAGCCCGGCGAGTGGGGCCATTGGACGGGGCGCGGCATGAACTGGAATTCCGCCTGCGCCGAGTGCCACAACACGCGGCTGCGAAAAAATTATGATGAGTCCACCGATTCGTTTCACACTACAATGGCCGAAAGAACGGTCGGCTGCGAGGCGTGCCACGGGCCGTTGCGGGCGCACAACGAGTGGCAGAAAAAATTCGGCAAGTCGGGTGACAAAGATCCGACGCTGACCAAGCCCACGCATGAGCAGATCGTGGACTATTGCGGCTTTTGCCATTCGCTCCGCACCGATCTCACCGGCGATTTCAAGCCCGGCGACAATTTCTCCGATCATTGTGAACTGCTGATGGTGGATGCGAGCGAGCGTTACTACGCCGACGGCCAGATTCGCGCGGAGGATTATGAATATGCCTCGTTCTTGAGCAGCAAGATGCACGCGCACGGCGTCTATTGCCTCGATTGCCACAATCCGCATTCCTACAAAAACACTTTGCCCGGCAACTGGCTTTGCCTGCGCTGCCACGTCGTCGGCAGCAAGACCGCGCCGGAAATCAATCCCGCCACGCACAGCCATCACTTGGTTCACGGCTTTGACACCAACGGCGCGCCGGTGAGCGTAGACTTGACCACTTACAATTCAAAAACGGTCAAAGAAACCGGCGGCGAATGTGTGAACTGCCACATGCCGCAGACGCCTTACATGCAACGGCACTGGCGGCATGACCACGGTTTCACGAGTCCCGATCCGTTGCTGACGAAACAATTTGGCATTCCGAACGCCTGCAACCGATGCCATCAGGACAAGGACACGGACTGGTCGCTGAAATTTTGCACCGACTGGTATGGCGCAAAGATGGAACGCCCGGCGCGGCAACGCGCGGAAGTCATCGCGCACGCCCAGCAAGGCGATTTGCCGTCGGCGGACGGACTTTTGGCGCTGCTGAAAAAAGAAGATTTACCTTACTGGCGCGCGGTGGAATCGGATTTGTTGTTGCCGTGGGCAGCCCAGCCGGAAGTCGCGGCTGTGCTGCTGCCAGGATTGGAAAACACGAACACCCTTGTGCGCGCGGCGGCGGCGCGCTCGCTGGAAACCGCGCTCGCCGCTGGCGTGCCCGGCGTGTCAGCAGCGTTGCAGGCAAGATTGAAAGATGACGCGCGCAATGTCCGCATCGCCGCCGCCTGGTCACTGCGGGCCACGGTGGACACCAATTCACCGGCGGGCATCGAGCTGCAACACTACTTGGACATCAACGTCGACGAACCGGTCGGCCAGTTGAACAAAGGAAATTTTGCGTTTGCGCGAAATGGTCTGCCCGCCGCCGCACAGCATTTTCAAAAGGCTGTTGATTGGGATATTTATTCCGCGCCCTTTCATCAAAGTCTGGCGGTCGTGTTGAGTGCGCTGAACCGTCCGGCGGAAGCGGTGAAAACCTTGGAGCAGGCCGTCCACTTTTCGCCGGATGATGCCGAGTCACATTATCAACTTGGGCTGGCTTACAATGGGGTTGGCAATTTGACAAACGCCGTCGCACAACTTGCTGCCACGGTCAAACTCAACCCGCGCCACATCGCCGCTTGGTATAATTTGGGGCTGGCGCAAAATGCACTGGGCCAGACGGACACCGCCATCGCTTCGTTGTCGCGGGCGGAGTCGCTGGCTCCAGAAAACGCGCGCATTCCTTACGCCAAGGCCACGATTTTCGTGCGGTCGGGACGGAATGGTTTGGCGATCCAGGAATTAAAACGCGCGCTGGAAATTGACCCGGCTTCGGCCGACACCCGACAACTGCTTCAGGCTTTGTTGAAACGAAACGATGCTAAAAATTAAACACACAAATGAAACCTACCCAAGAAAGTTTGAACCCGGTTACGACCAGAGCTGGCTTGGCGAACGGCCATGACGCCCATTGGTCCGAACGTCCCGGCTTCGAGGAAACCTTCTACGACCAGTTCGTGCCGGAGCTGATTGCGTCCTACGGCGCGATCGGCGGACTGAACAACCGCGACGCGCACAACATGCCGTCCACCCGCGCCGTCGGGCAGATTTGTGAAGACCTGTTGCAACTGCTGTTTCCGGGTTTTCACGACGACGACGCGGTGCATCACGGCACGCTGGCGGAATTGACGCACAAACGGTTGGCCCACGTCGGCAAGCGGCTCGAAAACCAGGTTCGTAAAAGCGTCCGCATCGGCGACCCAAAGAAACCGACGGGCCGCACTCCGCCGATCTTGCGGGTGTTCTTCCACTCGTTGGCCCATGTGCGTGATCTGCTGCGCACGGACATCGAGGCGGCTTACGAGGGCGACCCGGCGGCGTTGTTCAGCGAGGAGATTATTTTGTCGTATCCGTTCATCGAGGCCATCACCATCCAGCGGCTCGCGCATGTTTTGCATGTGGCGGGCGCGCCGATCATTCCGCGCATGATGACGGAATGGGCGCACAGCCGCACGGGCATTGACATTCATCCGGGCGCGCGGATCGGCTCGCATTTTTTCATCGACCACGGCACGGGTGTGGTCATTGGCGAGACCAGCAGAATCGGCAGCCACGTTAAGCTTTACCATGGCGTGACGCTCGGCGCGCGGAGTTTTGCGAAAGACGACGCGGGCCACATCGTCAAAGGCGGCAAGCGCCATCCGAACGTGGAGGACAACGTGACGATTTATCCGAACTCCACGATTCTCGGCGGCGAAACGGTCATCGGCACAAACTCGACCATTGGCGCCAACGTGTTTCTCATGCACAGCGTCCCGCCGGATTCGCTGGTGGTCTACGAGGAGAAGCAGCTCGTCATCCGCGACAAATCAGCGCGCAAAAAAGAAGCGCCGCTCGACTGGATTATTTGAATGCATCTGCATTGACAAGTTATCCACGGCATTTAGCATTTGAATGACAGCAGGCGTCAACGCCACTCAATTTTCCCGAACCTCACGGTGCCCACCAGTCCACTGGAAGCTTCCATGAAAACGAAAGTGTATTCATGTCGAGTTGTGTCCAGATTCCGGCGCGACCAGAAGTTTTAATTTTCGCCACGGCGTTTTCACGCCCGAAGCAGCTTCCGTTTTTCCCGGCGCACAACCCGCGTTGAATTTTTCCATTTACCACCCACCAAAATAAATTATGAGCAAAGAAACTGGAATCAACCTGAGCCTGAGCGCCGCTTCCGCGCGCAACCTCGCCACCGCCACCGTCACCGTCCCGCAATACACCGAAATCACCCCGCGCTGGCTGCACAAGCTGCTGCCGTGGGTGGACGTGGACGGCGGCGTCTATCGCGTCAACCGCGTCGCCAAGGCCGCGAAGGGCCAGCCCGCGAACGAATTTGGCGAGGGCAAGGTGGACTTGCTCACCGTGGCCGGCGGCGAACCGAAATTGCCGACGACCTATGTGGATTACGACCAAGACCCGCGCGAATACCATTTGAGCACGATTCAAACCGTGCTGCGCACGCACACGCGCGTGACCGATCTTTACAGCAACAAGATTGACCAGCTCCGCGAGCAGATTCGTCTCACCGTCGAGGCCGTGAAGGAACGCGAAGAATGGGAAATCATCAACAGCCCCGACTTCGGTTTGCTCAAGGAAGTGGACGCCTCCCAAACGCTCAAGACGCGCAAAGGTTCGCCCACGCCGGATGATCTCGACGAACTGCTTGGCCTAGTCTGGAAGAAGCCTGCGTTTTTCCTCGCGCATCCCAAGGCGATTGTCGCCTTCGGTCGCGAATGCACCCGCCGCGGTGTGCCGCCGCCGACAGTTCACCTGTTCGGAACGCCGTTCATCACCTGGCGCGGCGTGCCGCTGATTCCGAGCAACAAGCTCGAAGTAAAAAATAATTCCACCAGCATTTTGCTCCTGCGCGTTGGCGAAGCGGAGCAAGGCGTCGTCGGTCTCCAGAAAACCGGCGTCACTGGCGAAGTGGAACCCGGCCTGTCCGTCCGCTACATGGGCACGAACGAAAATTCCATCGCGTCGCATCTCGTCACCCGCTACTTCTCCGCCAGCGTGCTGACCACGGATGCCATCGCCCGCCTGGATAACGTCGTGGTGAACAATTACCATGAGTATAACTGGAAATAACGGTTCACCCGGACCGTCGCTCGCAGCGGCACCGGACGACTCCGAACATTCCTGTCTTGTTGCGAAATTGCTTGGCGAGGCGTTCTCGGAATTTTCCCGGTCGCGCAGCGGAACCGCGCCGTCTGCCGGCGTGGGCACCACCCCGCCGTCACTCGAAAAGGGTTTGGCGGTGGCAGACGAAGACCAGACACCGTCCGTCCCCTCGGCAGCGGCGGCGCAATCGCACACGCCTTCGGTTTTGCCGCCGGTGCATCCCAACGCGTCATCGGCCGCGCCGGAATCACCGAAATCGGGGGAAACTGAAAAAACGCCGTCGGGTGCACACAAGCCTGAGTCCGGCGATAGTTATGCCTACGGCGAGCCGCGCTGCAAATACGCGCAACACCCCGGCGGAACTTGTCCGGCAGACAAAAAACCGGCGAAGCAAAATCCGCTGGCGGGTTCCGGCACGGAATCAGCCGCCACGCCGGAGTATTATTTTCTGCGCGGCAGCGAAGCTTCCGGCAAATCTCCCGCCGCGCTCCAGTCCTATCCCAAGAACGCCGTGCCCGTGCCGAAGTTCGACATCGAGGGCGTGCGCCGCGATTTCCCCGCGCTGCACCAGCTTGTCAACGGCAAGCAGCTCATCTGGCTGGACAACGCCGCCACCACACACAAGCCGCAGGCGGTGATTGACGCCACCTCGCAGTTTTACGGACGTGATAATTCCAACATCCATCGCGCCGCGCACACGCTGGCGGCGCGCTCGACGGAATTGTTTGAGGCTGGCCGCAAAAAAGTCCGCCAGTTTCTCGGCGCAGCCGATGCCAAGGAAATCATCTTCGTGCGCGGCACCACCGAGGGCATCAATCTTGTCGCGCAAAGCTACGGACGCAAGCGCATCGGGCCGGGCGATGAAATCATCGTCAGCGAACTGGAGCATCACGCCAACATCGTGCCGTGGCAGTTGCTCGCGCAGCAGACCGGCGCGGTCGTCCGCGTCATCCCGATCAACGACCGGGGCGAATTGATCCTCGAAAAATTCGTGAAGCTGCTCGGGCCGAAAACGAAGTTCGTTTCCGTTGCGCACGTTTCCAATTCGCTCGGCACGATCAATCCGGTCGAGCAAATCATCGCGCTGGCTCATGCGCGCGGCGTGCCCGTGCTGGTGGACGGCGCGCAATCCACGCCGCACCTACCGGTCAACGTGACCGCACTGGACGCGGACTTCTATGTTTTCTCCGGCCACAAAATCTTTGCCCCGACCGGCATCGGCGCGGTGTATGGCAAATCTGCATTGCTCGAAACCATGCCGCCGTGGCAAGGCGGTGGTCACATGATCAAAGACGTGCGGTTTGAAAAAACTATTTATCAAAACGCGCCGGAAAAATTCGAGGCGGGCACGCCGGACATTGCCGGTGTGGTTGGTCTCGGCGCGGCGATTGATTATCTGTTCAAGGTCGGCATCCCCGCGATTGCGGCTTACGAACACGCGTTGCTCGAATATGCGACGCCCGCGCTGGCGACCATTCCCGGCCTGCGGCCCATCGGCACGGCCTTGAACAAGGCGAGCGTCTTGTCCTTCGTCATTCCCGGCGTGCCGAATGAAAGCGTGGCGAAGCATCTGGACAAGCATGGTATCGCGGTTCGCGCCGGTCACCATTGCGCGCAGCCGGCCATCCGTCACTTCGGCCTCGAAAGCAGCGTCCGCCCGTCGCTGGCGTTTTACAACACGCGCGAAGAAGTGGACGCGCTGGTGCTGGCGTTGCGCTCGCTGAAGCGGAGTTGATTGATTGCAATAGGCTCACGATTCAACCGTCGGCACCCATGACACATTTGGCGTGGTCGAGGCAGCCCTTTTGTGATGCGCCAACCTGACGTTTTTACAGGAATTAATATTTCAAAAAAATAATTGACTCCAATGGGAAACAATAGATAATAACGACAATATAAGTCGTTAATTTGATTGATTTGGATCTTGTTAATTCAATTTAATTGCAGTCACAGGTGTGCTGGAGTTTTTATTTGAATTAAAAGACGATGCTAATAGTCGTATATAAATTTACTATGAGTGACGTGATTATAAAGCAGGGTAACAAGGAATTGGCGGATGCCAACTGGCTGGAGATTGTCCGGCAGCAGGTGGGTTCACTGCGCTTTGGCGTGGTGGAAATCATCGTGCATGACTCGCGCGTGACCCAAATCGAAAAGACCGAACGACTGCGGCTGGACAAGCCGGCCTCGGAAACGCGGCTGAACCGGAGCGAATAAAACAACCAACCGAAACATTTTTACAGAGGCGGCTGACCGGACCACCGGAAGTTCCCATGAAAATAAAACAATACAACTCTATCCATGCGGAACTGGAATTACAAACTGGCAAGCCTGCTGCTTGGCGCGACCCTGCTGTCGGGCGTGCGCACGGTGCAAGCGACTGAGACGCCCCTTCTCAACGTCTCCTACGACGTCACGCGGGAATTTTACAAAGAGTTCAACACCGCGTTTGCCGCCTACTGGCAGGACAAGACCAGCAACAACGTAACCATCAACCAGTCGCACGGCGGTTCGAGCAAGCAGGCGCAGTCCGTCGTCAACGGTCTCGAAGCTGACGTGGTGACGATGAACCAGCCGACGGATGTGGACGTGCTGTTTTCCGGCGCGCGGCTGATTCCGCAAAACTGGGCGGCGCGGCTGCCGAACCACAGCGTGCCTTACAATTCCACGATTGTTTTCGTGGTCCGCCAAGGCAACCCGAAGAACATCCGCACTTGGGAAGATTTAATCCAGCCGGGCGTTTCGGTGATCATCCCCAATCCGAAAACTTCCGGCAATGGACGTTACAGCTATTTGGCCGCGTGGGGACATGAGCTAAAAAAATCTGCCGGTGACGAGCAGCAGGCCCGCGAGTTTGTGGGGAAATTGTTCGCGAATGTGCCCGTCCTCGACACCGGCGGACGCGGCGCCACCACGACCTTTGCCGAACGTGGCATCGGCGACGTGCTGCTGACGTTTGAAAACGAGGCCGCCACGGTGCAAAAGAATTTTGCGGATGACGGCCTGGAGGTGGTGGTGCCGCCGGACAGCATTTTGGCGGAGAACCCCGTGGCTTGGGTGGATCGCTACGTTCAGAAGCATCACACCGAGGCCGTTTCCCGCGCGTATCTGGAATTTCTTTACAGCGACGCCGGGCAGGAGCTGGCGGCGAAATATTACTTCCGCCCGAAAAGCCAGGTGGCGCTCGACAAATTTCCCGACCGCTTCAAACCGCTGGATTTGTTCACCGTGAATGAAGTTGCCGGCGGCTGGGACAAGGCGCAGAAAACGCATTTCGCGGACGGCGGCATTTTCGACCGGATCTATCAACCTAACAAATAACACAAACAAACAAAGTTATGGCCCGCATCTACAACGACATCACTGAAACCATCGGCAACACACCGCTCGTGCGGCTGCACCGCACGGCGAAGGAACACGGCGCCGTCGCCGATGTGCTGCTCAAACTCGAATTTTTTAACCCGCTTTCCAGCGTCAAGGACCGCATCGGCGTGGCGATGATTGAAGACGCGCTGAAGTCCGGCGCGATTGGCCAGGACACAATTTTAATCGAGCCGACGAGCGGCAACACCGGCATCGCGCTGGCGTTCGTCGCGGCGGCGAAGGGATTGAAGCTGATTTTGACGATGCCGGAAACGATGAGCATCGAGCGGCGCAAGCTGCTGAAAATCCTCGGCGCGAAACTGGTTTTGACCGAAGGCGCGAAGGGCATGAAAGGCGCGATTGCCAAGGCGGAGGAATTGCACGCGCAGATTCCGAACAGCGTCGTGCTCCAGCAATTTTCCAATCCGTCGAACCCGGCGATTCACCGGCGCACAACCGCCGAGGAAATCTGGCGCGACACGGATGGCAAGGTGGACTTCGTGGTCGCCGGCGTCGGCACCGGCGGCACGATCACTGGCGTGGCGGAAGTCATCAAGCAGTTGAAGCCGGGCTTCAAAGCCATTGCCGTCGAGCCAATCAAGTCGCCGGTGATTTCCGGCGGCGCGCCGGGACCGCACAAGTTGCAGGGCATCGGCGCGGGGTTTATCCCGGGCAACTTGAACACGCAAATCGTGGATGAGGTGATTCAGGTGAATGAAGATGATTCCGCGCCTATCTCCAAGCAGGTCAATGCGCAGGAGGGAATTCCCATCGGCATTTCCAGCGGCGCGGCCGTCTGGGCGGCGCTGCAAGTCGCCAAACGTCCGGAAAACAAGGGCAAAACCATCGTCGCCATCGTGCCGTCCTCCAGCGAACGCTACCTCTCGACGTGGCTGTTTGCCGACATCGGCACCGAGACGGACAACATCAGCAGCCTGCTGGCTGCCAAGTGAATTTAATTACCGACGCCAAAAAGCGAGGCTAACCCAAACCACAAACCATTTACGAGAACCGACCGGCTCACCGGAAGTTGCTCCCAAACTTGAACCAAAAAAACAATATTAACATGAAAACATTTAGTCTTAAAAAACACATCGCCGTCGGCGTCACGCTGGGCGGGCTGCTGCTCCAAACCTCGTTGCGCGCCGACACGGAAGTTTTGTTCGTCGGTGGCAATGCCAGCCAGAACGTGCTCTATGACCGCGTCACCAACATCCTGACCGGCGGCATCAGCAAGGTGGTCATTTCTCCGACGAACGCCACGGTGCGCACCTACGTCGGCACCATCACCGGCCAGTCGGGCTTGGGGAATGTGACGATTGACTTCTCGCTGCTGGGTGCGGTCGGCGGCTTTCAGGATTTGGCAAACCAGCTCAATGAGCCGACGGCTTTGACCAACACCACCATCACGCCCACCGTGGCGGTTTCCAGCACCGCTCCGGAAGCGGTGGGGATTGACCCGACGCCGTTCACACAGACCAGGACGCTGGTGGTGCCGTTTGTGTTCATCAAGAACACGAACAAGTCGCCAGCCTTGGTCACGCTGACCAACCTGACCCAGCAGCAGGCGTATTATCTGGAAGGCGCGGCCGGAACCTTGCCGACGACTTACTTCGGCGGCACCTCCAGCAGCCCGCTTTATTTTGTTGCCCGCAACACCGCCGCTGCTGTCCGGACGGAGATTGATGCCAACATTTATTTCTCCGGGACCATTTCCACCTGGACGACGAACAAATCAAGTTATGCCAGTCTCGGCGCGCCATATTCCACCACGTCCATCGGTCTGCCGGTGCCTGATCCGGGGCTTGGTCAGTCCAGCGGCAGCAACGTCCGCACTTTGCTGGGTGTCATCACCAATGCCATCGGCACCGTCGCGGCACAGGACATCAGCACGTTGACGCCGATTGCCTACAATGGCGTGCCGTTCTCCATCACCAACGTCGAAACCGGCAGCTATCCGATCTGGTCGTATGAACGCTGGGCCTATAAGAAAACCGGCCAGACCGGCACCCCGACCACCTCGCAGCTCACGGTCATCAATGCCTTGTTGTCCGCCGTGACCAACGCCACGTTCCAGAGCACCGGCACGGTTTTCGTGGGCAATTTTGCGCGGTTGGCCAATCTAGAGGTGGATCGTTCCTCGGACGGCGGCCCAATTACCTCCACGATTTATTGATGCCGGCAAAATTCAACTTTTACCTGACATGAAAAGAATCATCACCATCACCCTGGCCGCGCTCGCGCTGCTGGTGTCCCTGCCCGCCGCGCGGGCGTGGACATACAGCGACGGCGATGTGCTGCTGGTATTCCGCGCCAGCGGTTTCAACGATGTCGAGTTCGACCTCGGCAATGTCAACCAGTTCACCAATCTCGCGAGCGGCACTACTGTCACCGTCAGCGGCTGGAGTCTGAACCTCGTCACCAACACGTTTGGTGCCGACCTGACCGGCGTGAGCGTCATCCTATCCGGCACCACCGGTCAATATGACCCGAACGCCGCCGCCTGGCTCTCCAGCGGCGACCCGACCGCCGTGGCCTATCAGCTCACGCCATCGCAGTGGCAGTCGAGGTTGTGGAGCACCATCAATTCCGTCGGGACGCGCCCGGTGATTTATCTGGTGCCCACGTCCGGTGCCAATGGCTACAAAATTGATCCCGACAGCAGCTACAAGCTGGCGTCCTATGACAACATCGTCACGGCCAACGGGCAGAACTCGTCCGCCATCGCCCAGTTTGGCGGCAACGCCGCGTTCACCGTGGAAGGCGTCACGCCCGCCTCTTTGGGTTTCTGGCAAATCTCGCCAACCTCGACGGTGCCCAAGCCGCCGGCCATTTACCTCGGCACGTTCCAAATCACCGCCGCCGGGGCTTTGACCTACACCGCCGGCGTGCCGGCCCCGAGCGCCACCATCAGCCGAAATGCCGGCGTCAACACCGTCAGCTTCACGACGGCACCGGGCGGCAA
Organism: Limisphaerales bacterium; assembly: GCA_003151855.1. Lineage (GTDB taxonomy): Bacteria > Verrucomicrobiota > Verrucomicrobiia > Limisphaerales > UBA11358 > UBA11358. Next base: position 20,003 of record PLYV01000080.1, read on the forward strand.
CTACTGGCTGACCTACACCAACGACGCGAAAAGCCCGCCGGCCACCTGGCCGGTGGTCGCCGGGCCGATCACCGGTGATGGCAACAACAACTCGTTAAGCCACACCACAGCCGACGCCGTCGGGTTTTACCGCGTGAAGCGCACGCCTTGATTGGCTGGTTCGCAGTTAAATATCCGGCCGGCCCGGCGAAACCGGGCCGGCCAATTTGTCGAGAGGTCAACCACACACAAATGAAATTCTGGCAGCACATTTTGACCGCCATCACATTGGCGCTGATTCCTACTGCATTGCCGGCGCAAACCAATGCCCCGGCACCCGCGCTGCCGAAATTTGAAGTCCGCGCCTATCAGTTCGAGGGCGGAACTTTTCTGCCGCCGGAAAAATTGTCGGCGACGCTTTCCGATTTCACCGGCCCGGTTGATTTGAACCAGATTCACGCCGGCCTGATCCGATTGCAAAACATTTACCGCGCCGCCGGCTACACGAATGTCAGTGTCACGCTGCCGCGGCAGACGCTCACGGACGGCATCGTTCGGGTGCAGATTATTTCCCATGCGCCGGCGGGCGTGACGAATGCGGTCGCCAAACCTCCGCCCAGCCTCGCCATCAACAAATACCACATCGAGGGCAACAGCGTTTTGCCGCCGCAGGATTTTGGCGTGCTCTCCAACTACACCGGCACCAACGTCACGTTCCCGGAATTGCGCGAGGGCTTGGGCAAGGTGCAGTTGCGCTACCGTGAACTGGGTTTCCCCACCATCAGCGTCACGTTGCCGCCGCAGCGCATCACCAACGGCACTGTAAAGGTGAAAGTGATCGAAGGCCGGCTCAATGCCATCCGCGTCACCGGCAACGAATATTTCAGTTCCAACAACGTCCGCCGCGCATTGCCGGGACTGACGACTAACATTTTGCTGAACACAAAATGGTTCCAGCCCGAACTGGATCGCGCCAACGCGAACAAGGACCGCCAGGTTTATCCCGTCATCAGCCCCGGCCCCGAACCGGGCACCAGCGACCTCACGCTCCAAGTCAAAGATCGCCTGCCGCTGCATGGCCGCGTCGAGGTCAACGACAAGTCCACTCCCGGCACCGCGCTGTTGCGCGCGGATGTCGCCGTGCAATATGACAACCTCTGGCAGCTCGAACACGCCATCGGTTTTGATTACGTCTTCACGCCACAGGAATTCAAGCCCGGCCATGAGCCGCCGACCTTTGCGGATTATCCGCAGGTCGCCTCGGCCAGCGCATTTTACCGCATCCCGCTTGGCGCCGGTGGCAATCTGCGCGAAGAGGCCGAGCGCAAGTCGGTGACGTTCGGCTACGATGAGGTGAGTCACAAATTCAATCTGCCGCCGCCGTCCGGGCATCCGGAACTGACGCTTTACGCCTCCCATTCCTCATCGGATTCGCATCTGCAATACGGCCCGGTGAAAACGATTTTCACCAATGTCCTGGCCGACATCGGCTCGCAGTTCGCGCAGCATATGCCGTCGGCCAACGACAACTTCGGCGCGAAGCTCACCGTGCCGCTCGATGAATTTGCCGGCATCAAGTCCACCTTGATTCTGGGCGCGGACTTCAAATCCTACGCGGCCCATATGCTGGCGACGAACGTCACTTTCTTTAATCTCTACGCGCTGGACGCCTACGGCAACCGCGTGTTGACGACCAATAAGACACTGCGCGTTGCCGCCAACAGCGACCAGCGGTTGTTTTACATCCCGCTCTCGTTTGGTTGGTCGGCTTACCGGCCTGACAAGACCGGTGCGTTCCAGTTCACCGTCAACCAGTCCGTCTTTCTTTCGGCGCTGGGTTCCGCGCGGACCAATTTCCAGGTTGCCGCCGGCAATTCACGTGCGGGCGGCGATTACACCACCATCAACGCCGGCATTGTCCGCCAGCAAAATTTGCCCGGTGGCTGGATGATTGTCGCCAACGCGAACGGCCAGTGGGCCAGCGCGCCGCTCATCAGCAACGAGCAATTTGGCATCGGCGGCACCACCGGCGTGCGTGGCTATCGCGAAGGCGAGGCTTACGGCGACAGCGGCTGGCGGGCGTTGCTCGACCTGCGTGCACCGGCGTTGAACGTCGGCTATTTTCCAACCGCCACCGGCGAAATTCCGGCGTTGCTGCGCTGCTCGATTTTCACCGACTACGGTCAGGTTTATTTTCTCGACCGCGCCGGCCAGTCGCCGGTCAGCGAATGGGGTGCCGGCCTCGGATTTTTCCTGACTGCCGGCGAACATTTTGATGCGCGGCTCACGCTGGCGTGGGCGTTGCTCGGTGCCGCGCCCAAGACTGGCAGCACGACGATTTCAACCCAAACTGTCGCCGGCAACGCCCAGGCCTATTTTTCTGTCGGCTACCAATTTTGATCACCGCCATGAAACCACTGACCCACAACCGCAAATCCATCTGGTTCGCCGCGCTGGTGTTTCTGGCCAGCCGCGCGCCGCAGGTTTTCGCCAACCCGACCGGCCTGACCGTCGCCGGCGGCAGCGCGTCGGCGCAGTCGTCCGGTTCGCAGCTCAACATTACCGTCAGCCAGTCAGCGGTTTTGAATTGGGGCAGCTTTAATATCGCCCGCGGCGAAACCACGACGTTCCTCCAGCCATCCTCCGATTCCGTCGTCCTGAATGTCATCGGCGGCGCGAACCCGTCGCAGATTTACGGCAGCCTAAACGCCAACGGCACGGTGATTTTGGAAAACGCCAACGGCTTTTATTTCGGGCCAAATTCCATGATCAAGGTCGGCGGCAGCTTCATCGCCACCACCGCGCCGACGCTGCCGGATTTTGGCTCCAGTTCCGCGTGGCAGTTCACCGGTATGCCGCCGCTCGCGAGCATCGTCAACTACGGCCAGATTGAAGTCGGCCAGGGCCGCTCGCTTTTTCTCATCGCGGAAAATATTGAAAACCACGGCAGCCTCACCGCGCCCGACGGCAACATTGATCTGGCCGCCGGCCAGAGTGTTTTGGTCAGCGAAACTCCCGACGGTCGCGGCTTGAGCGCGACGGTTACGCTGCCCAGCGGCTCGGTGGATAATTTTGGCCGCATCACCGCCGACGCGGGCACGATTGCGCTTCAGGCCAAGGTGGTAAATCAGGATGGCGTGCTGCAGGCGAACTCCATTCAAAACCAAAACGGCGTCATCGAACTCGTCGCGTCCGACACGGTGAACCTCGGCGCGAACTCGCAAATCCTTGCGCAAGGCGACAGCTCGGCGGGCGGCAGCGCCGGTGGCAACGTCACCATCAAGGCGGGCAACACTTTCAGCGACGCCACCGGCAGCACGATTTCCACCGCCGGCGGCGCGAACGGCGGCAACGGCGGCAACGTGGAAATCAGCGCGCCAAATGTTGCGTCGCTCAATTCAACGATGGACGCGACGGCGCAAGCGGGCTGGACTGGCGGCACGTTTTTCCTCGACCCGGTGAACATCATTCTCGGCACCTCGACCGCGGGCGGCGCGATCAACGTGAACACCGCGTTCGCCGGTTTTTCCAGCATTGATTTGCAGGCGTCCGGCAACATCACGATCAACCAGAACACGAGTTGGAATTTGAGCGGCAGCACCGGCCAGACTGCTGGTTCGCTGACGTTGCAGGCCGGTGGCAACATCACTTTCGGCAACAGTTCCAAAATCACGGACGCGAACGGCTGGTCGGTCGCGCTGGAGGCGGGATATAACTTTGGCACCCACTCCATCAACTCCGGCGTCGGTAATATTTACCTGAACGGCGGCAGCGGCAAAACGCAGAACGGCACCATCCAGCTTGGTTCCGGCGATGTGACGCTCGAAGCCGGCCAGAGCATTTTGGTCGGCACCGGCTCGGTGTTCACGACGGGCGGTGGCAGCATCTACGCCGCTGCGCTGGCGGGCGACATCAACTGCGGCACGGCCAACGGCGGTTATCAGTTCGGCATTTTTGGCTACAGCCCGGTGGCCACGCTCGGCGGCATCAGCACCGCGCGCGGCGGCGACGTGACACTGATCTCCGGCAACAATGTCATCAGCCAGCCGACGACACCGGCCAACACGCCGCCCGGCGCATCGGGCGCTTACGGTGCGGGCAACGTGACCATCATCGCTGGCAATCAGGTGATGGGAAATTACACGCTGGCCAATGGCCTCGGCACGATTCTCGCCGGAGCCAGTGTCGCGGGCGGCACGGTGAACATTCTGAATTCCGCCGCGAGCATCGGCACCGAACAAAGGCCGGTGAACTTGAGTTTGATCTCCGGTTCATGGAACGCCTATTCCGGCGGCAACATTTACATCGGTGAAGTGCGCAATCCCAACGGCACGTTCAACCCCAACCGCCTGGCTGTGCCCGCCGGCCTGTTCAGCGGCAACACCGACGGCTTCACGGTGCCGGCGAACAGTTCCTTCCTTTTCGATTATGCGCCGAACGCGGCGGCGAATCTCTGGGCGGGCGACGGCATCACGCTTGTCGGCGCAAATTTGCCGCGCATCAACGGCCAGAACAACAGTATGCCGCCGATTTATGCGCCGGTGCTTTCGCTCAATGCTGGCGCGGGTGGCGTGACACTGGAAAATTCCATCATCCTCGCGCCGTCCAGCCAGGGCTCGCTGGCCATCATCACGCGCGACGGCGGCAACCTCACCGGCGCGGTGCAGGGCACCTCGCTCACCGGCATCATCATGTCCGACAGCGGCCTGCCGGGCTGGGCGAGTTTTGCGCAGGGCCACGCGAACACGCCGCTGCACTTGAACAACCCGAATCCGGTGACACTGGACATTTCCGGAAGCATCGAAAGTTTCGGCCTCACCGTGCCGACGTTCGCGAACATCACGGTCGGCGGCGATACTTACAATTTTGGTTTTCTCGGCCAGAATCTTTCGCTGGCGCAAACCACCAGCATCAATGTCGCCGGCAATATCACCTATCGCGGCGACCTGACGAGCGAAACTTTGTCCGACCCGATTTCAACAACGCTTTTCAATGCCGTCGTCGCGGGCGACCCGGCGGCTTCCGGCTATCTCCGCTATGATGCCGCCACCGGCACGCTGACTTACGTCGGTGTCATGAGTTCCAGCGCGGAAACCGCGCTGCTCAATCCGGTGGATGCGAAGGGAAATCCCGTTGCTTTCACTCCTGCACAACTCATCGTCTGGCAGGCAGGCATCACGGCGTTGTATGGCGCCAGCCAGACCGCGACGCTGGGCGACCAGGGCCTCGCGGTTTCCGGCCCCGGTAATTTTGACATCACCGCCAACCGCATTGACCTCGGCATTTCCGGCGGCATCACGTCGCTCGCGCCGTCCAGCGCGCTGGCGGCGATTTCGCCGGACGGCGCGAACATCAGCGTCACCACCGTCGGCGACCTTTCGATGACTTCCAGCAAGGTTGCCAACGAAAGCTATCTCGGCGGCATCATGCTCAATGTCGGCGGCACGCTGGATGTCGGTGGCGAGTTCACCACGTTCGGCGACCCGAACGCGCCGAAGGGAATTTTCACCACGAGCGGCGGTAATATTTCAGTCATTGCCAATGCCGACGTGAATGTCAACGGTTCGCGCATCGCGGCCTACAATGGCGGCAACGTGACCGTCGAATCCTTGAACGGCAACATCAACGCCGGCACCGGCGGCGCGGGCTACGTCACCATGACCGCGCTCCAGTTGAACAAGAAAACCGGCCAGCTTCAAAGCATTGCGGCGAGCATTCCCGGCAGCGGCATTTTGGCGACGACCGTTGCGGGGTCTTTGCAGTCAACGCTCGGCAACATTTTGGTAGAGGCGCCCAACGGAAACATCACGGCCAACCAGGGCGGCATCTTGCAGATCGCCTTCAATGGTCGAGCCTCGGCCTCGGCCACAACGGAAATTCTGGCCGGATACGAACTGCGGGATTCCGGTGGTAACAGAGTTTCCGCCCAAAACTTGGAATCAGGAACAGCGGTCAAAGTCTCCGCCGGCCGCAACATTGATGCCAGCGGTTCTGGTGTCATTGCCCAAAAAATTATTGCCAAGGCCACGGGAACAATCTCCGGGCTGTTTGTTGGCACAGACATAAATATAGATGCGCCAAAACTTGATAAGATAATTACATTTCAAACCGATCCCAGTTCCCCCGGCCCCCAAATTACCGGCGATGCTGGTCCCGATCCGATCATCAGCATTTCCAAGGATGGAACCACTGGCGTGCCGGCACCGACTGCCGCCAAGGAAGTCGCGCAAGCGGCGGACAACGCCGACACCGCCACCACCAAGACCGAACGGCCAGACGACACCAAACTTGATGTGAACGCAAAAAAAATCGGCAATGGCATCTCCCTCGCGCAGAAAGTGAGCCGGGTGACGGTGGAGTTGCCGGGGACGAAGAAGCTTTCCGAAAAGGCCGGGGTCGGCAACCCGCTGTGAAATTGCCAATCAACTAAAAACCAAAAATTAAAAACCTATGATCCACCCCATCCTGGCCAATGCGGCCGTCTATGCCATCGAGAACGCGACGACCGAGGGCAAGATCACCGTCCTCGTCCTGCTGCTGCTGTCGCTGTTCAGCTGGACGATCATCATCACGAAGTTCCGGCAGTTGACCATTGCGCGGAAGGCGACGAAGAAGTTCATGGCCGCCTACGCCAGCACGCGCGACCCGCTGGACATCAAAAAGCGCGGCGAGGATTTTGACGGCGCGCCGGCCTACGCGCTTTACGAGCGCGGCGCGGAGGAGCTGGCCTACCAGTTGGAGAAGAACCCGGTGACCGTGAAGGGCGAACGCCGCATCAGCCTCAGTTCCTACGAAGCCGTGAAGGTGGTGTTGGAAGAGGCGGCGGCCGCACAGGCGATGTCGTTGGAGAAGGGGATGATTGTATTGTCCACGGCGGTGGCGGGCGGGCCGTTCATCGGTCTGCTGGGCACGGTGTGGGGCGTGATGAGCACGTTCGCGGGCATCGCCGCCTCAAATTCCGCGAGCCTCACGGCGATGGCGCCGGGCGTGGCCGCCGCGCTGGTGGCGACGGTGACGGGCCTGCTGGTGGCGATTCCGGCGATGTTCGGCTACAACTTCATGGTGACGACCATCCGGCATTTGACGCAGGAGCTGGACGGCTTTGCCTCGCGCTACGCCAACCAGATCGAGCACGCCTATGTGGACAACCGCGACATCGAGGACAAGATCGCGTGGGCGTTGACCCGCGTCGAAATGGGCGAGAACACGCCGGCAATCTGAGCCATGAAGAAGTGTTCCAAAACGGCGCACGAGTCGCTGACGGAGCTGAACATCACGCCCCTGCTGGACCTGGCGTTTGTGTTGCTGGTGATCTTCATCATCACGACCATTCCGCCGG
>PLYV01000170.1 GCA_003151855.1 Limisphaerales bacterium
TGACGGTGAGGATGTTGTTGAAATCATGGGCGATGCCGCCGGACAACTGGCCGATGGCCTCCATTTTTTGCGACTGGCGCAACTGGATTTCCAGGTTTCGGTGGGATTGTTCCGCCTCGATCTGGTCGGTGATGTCGGCGAGCGTGGTGGCGGCACGGTGGATTTCGCCGGCGGCATTCCGCACGGGAAACATCCGGCCCTGCACCCAGCGCACGCGGCCGTCCGCGCGGATGATCCGGTGTTGCACGTCGAAAATCCTCGTCTTGAAACTGGATTCCCAGTCCCGCTGCACGGCCTCCCGGTCCTCGGGATGGATGAGGTCCAGGACCAGGCTGTGTTTCTGGTAAAATTCCTCGCAGGTGTGGCCGGTGATCTGTTCGAAGGCCGGGTTGACGTAGAGGATTTTTCGGGTGCTGGCGTCCCGCAGCCAGACGGCCTCATGAAGCGACGCGGCAATCTGCTGCAGCCGGTGCTCGCTTTCCCGGAGCGACTCTTCTACCTGCCGGCGCCGGGTGATGTCCTGCTTGATGGCGATGAAATGGGTGATTTTCTTGTCATCGTCCAGCAGCGGCGTGATGGTCATTTCCTCGTCGAACAATTCGCCGTTTTTGTGCCGGTTGATGATTTCGCCGGTCCAGACTTGGCCGGCCAGGATGGTCTGCCACATCCGGCGGAACAATTCCGGCGCGTGTTTGCCCGAGTTGATGAGGTCGCGCGGATTCCTGCCCAGCGCCTCCGCCAACGAATAGCCGGTGGTGCGGGTGAAGGCAGGGTTGGCCCATTCGATGTTGCCCTGCGCGTCGGTGATGACCACCGCATTGGCGGCGGCATTGAGCGAGCCGCTTTGCAGCCGCATGGATTTCTCGGTGGCCTTTTGTCCGGTGATGTCACGGCCGATGCCGATCAGGCCGGCAATCTTTCCGTGCGGATCGCGGAACGCCACCATGGTGGTGACCATGGTGCGCGTGAGGCCGTCGGGGAAACAGATCGTGTCCTCATGGCTGTGCAGCGTGCCGGTGGTGATGACTTCCTGTTCGGACCGGCGGAGGCGAGTGGCCAATACCGCGGGGACAAATTCCGCGTCCGTGCGGCCGAGCATTTCCGCCGGTGTCCGACGGTAGCATTTCGCCAGCGATTCGTTGGCCACGAGGAAACGGCTTTCGGTGTCCTTAATGAAGATGAAGTCCGGCGCGAGGTCAATCATCGTCCGCAGCAACTGGCGCTCGGATTCCAGGGCGGCCTCGGCCTGCCGGTGTTCGGTGATGTCCTGAACCGTGCCGATGCCTTCGCTGGGTTTGCCTGCGGAATCGAAAACCACCTCGGCCTGCTCGCGCACCCACTTGATTTTGCCGCCGCAGAGGATCCGGTGTTCGACGTCATAGGGCGCGCCGTGCAGCGCCGAGCCCCACGCCGCCAGCACTTTTTCCCGGTCGTCGGGATGGATGCGCGCGGTGAACGCATCGAGCGTCAGTGTCTGGCCGGCGGGGAATTCAAAGATGCGGTAGGTTTCCGCCGACCATTTCAGGATATTGCCGGGGATGTCCAGTTGCCAGCTGCCCATCTTCGCCACGGTTTGCGCCCGATTGAGGCTGTCCCGGCTTTCGCGCAAGGCCTTTTCCGCCAGGTGCCGTTCGGTCACGTCGCGGAAACTCCAGACACGGCCGATGATCCTGTCACCGAGCCGTTGCGGACGGGACACGCGGTCAACAATCCGGCCGTCCTTGAGCTGGATTGTGTCGTGGGATTCCGTCTCCGGCTGCCGGTAAATTTCCTGGACGCGGCGCAGGAACGCCTCCGGCTCCAGTAATTGTTTCTGCGCGAATTTTTGGAACATGCTGGCGTCCGCCTGCGCCGCGAGTTCGGCGGGGATGCCCCACATTTCGAGGAAACGGTTGTTGCAGATCGTGACTTTTCCCTGGAGGTTCACCACCAGCAGGCCGCTGGCGCCGGCCTCGATGGTGGCGCGCAGGAGCGAGACGGACTGCGCCAACTGCTCCTCATAGGCCTTGCGCTCGGTGATGTCGCGGGCCACGCCTTGGATGGACATGAGTTTACCTTCCGAGGTGTAAACGCCGCTGGTGGCCAGTTCCAGCCAGACCCGGTGGCCGTCCCGATGCTGGATTTCAAACTTGAAGTTTTTTTCCATCGCCTCGCCGGCGATCCGGCGCCGCAGCCGATCCTTCAACAGCGAATGATGTTCCGGCGGCACCAGTTGCCACATGTTCATCCGGAGCAGTTGGGCGAGCGGGTAACCCGTCAACTGCTCGGCGGCGGCGTTGCTGAAGATGTAATTGCCCTGGAGGTCAATCTGGAAGATGGCGTCGCGCGTGTTGTCAATGATGTGCTGAATCTGCTCCCCGGACTTGGTCAAGGCTTCCTCGCTCCGCTTGAGCGCGGCGACCCGGCGTCGGACTTGTCGGTTGAGGCTCCAGTTCCAGGCGGTCAGGAGCAGCGTCAACGCCAGTCCGCCGAGCGCCGCGTAGCCGAACTGCTTCCAGCCGGCGGTGCTGCCCGGGGCGGTGCCGCGCCATTTTTTGTCAATGGCCGCCAGTTCATCGGGTCTGATGCTGGCAAAGCCGTTTGCCACCGTGGTCAGCAGCGCCGCGCTGCCCTTCTTGACCGCCCGGTGAAATTCCCCCACGTTGACGGGCGCGGAACATCGGAAATCGTCCTGAATGCCCAGCTTGTTCAGGAAATAAAGCGCGGGCGGTTCGTCCACCACAAACACGTTGACCTTGTGTTCCTTGGCCGCCGTGATGATTTGCTCGTAATTGTTGAACAGCAGCAGGTGGTCAACCCCTTGCTGGGCCAGCCGGTCGGCGGCGGCGTCTCCCTGCTTGGCGCCAACGGCAAACCCCTTGAGCGAATCCATATCGGCGATGCCGGCGATGTCCTTGCGGAAAAAAATCGGCACTTCAATCCGCGCATACGCCTTGGTGAAATCCAGCCAGCCCTCCCGCTCCGGCGTTTGGAAAATCGTGTCAATCACGTCGAACTCGCCCGCCTTCATCTGCCGGAGCGCCTCGCCCCAGTCCATCGCCTGGATGACCACGCGGATGCCGGTTTTCTTTTCCCACAACTGCCATTGATCCACGAGAATGCCCTGAAGCCTGCCGTCGCCGTCCTTAAACACAAACGGCGGATAATTGTCGTCCATCACCACTTGGAGGGCTGGCGTGGGGCGCGTCTGGCCCGGCGCGGACGCTGCCGCCAGCAGGAACAGGAAACCTGTCCAAACCTGCCGCTGCTGCGGGCCTGAAGCGGCTCCGGTCACGCGGGCTGCCACCTTGAAAACCAAGGCAGCCAGCTTCGCCATGATGTCGTAAATCAGGCTGGCCCGGAGCGCCACCACATGGGGTATTCGGCTCATGTCAGGATGCGCCGCATTATGTTGCAAGTGCTGGCGATATGCAACGGCGCGTGGTGCTGTTTTCCAGACGGATTTTGTCATTTCAGCCCCGGCTGCGTCGCCAGCAGTTCGGCCAACTCCGCCTTCACCTTCGGCTGTTCCGGCTGTTGGCGCAGCGACTCGCGGAAGTGTGCCGCCGCCTCCGGGAATTTCCCCAGCGCCAGCAGCGTCTCCGCCAGCCGCGCGTGGGCGATGGCGAAATCCGGCCGCACGGCCAGGGCCGCCTCAAAACAGCGCACCGCGTCGGGCCGCCGGTGGTTCTGCGAGAAGAAGACGCCGAGGTTGAACTGCGCGTCGGCGTTGCCCGGGTCGAGCTGCGCGGCGGCGGCGAGATGCTCCAGCGCCTCGTCCTTGCGGCCGGAGCCGATGAGCGCGAGGCCGAGGTTGTATTGGCTGACGGCGTAGCGAGGCTCGATGCGCACGGCTTCGCGGTAAAGCGCCAGCGCGCGCGCATTGTCGCCGGCGCGCTCGAACGCCTTGCCCAGCGCGTTGTCGGCGACGTAGTTGTTCTGCGTCGCGCTGAGCGCGTGCAGGAACAGGCTCGCGCTGTTGCGCCAGTTTTCAATCTGCGCCGAGGCGGCCAGCACGCAGCCGGCCAGCGCACCGCCGCCGACGAGCGAGAGGAGAAGTTTTCCGTTCGCTTTTCCCGCGCAATATTCCGCGACGCCCCACACCAGCACGATGAACAGGCCGATGCTGGGAATGTAAAAATACCGGTCCGCCATGGCTTGTGCGCCGACCTGCACAAAGCCGATCACCGGCACCAGTGTGCCAAGAAACCAGAACCACCCGACCGCGAACCACGCCTGCCGCCGCACCAAAACCAGCGCGAGCGCGGAAACCAAAACCAGCAGCAGCACCGCGCCGGCGACCGCCGCCGCCGGCCAGTGATAGACGTAGGGATAGACGATGGCGAGATCCGCCGGCCAGAAGGTTTTGCCGAGGTAGCGCAGATACGCGACCGGCACGTTGCCGAGCCGGATGGACCATGCCAGCGGACTCATCGCGCCCACGCCGTGCTGCGCAAGGAACGTCACCGCGCACAATGCCAGCGCCAAAAGGAAGAATGGAATTTTTTCCAGCAGCAGCCACCGGCAATTTGAAATTTGAAATTTGAAATTTGAAATTCTCCCCAGCGGCCATATGTCCAGCAGCAGCAGCGTGAACGGCAGCGTCACCGCCATCGGCTTGGAGAGCAGCGCGGCGGCGCAGCCAAGCAGGGCCAGCGTGTAGAAAGCTTTGGACTTTGGATCTTGGATTTTGGACAACGCCACATACCGCACATATGCGGCAATCGTCAGCAGCCAGAAAAACGTGCTCAACACGTCCTTCCGCTCCGCCACCCACGCGACGGATTCGACGTGCAGCGGGTGCCACGCGAACAGCGCGGCCACGAACGCGCTCCGCCACGCCGCGCCGGTCAGCCCGCGCAGCAGCGCGAAGAGCAGCAGCGTGTTTGCGATGTGGAACGCCACGTTCACGAGGTGGTGCGCACCGGCGTGGAGGCCGAAGAACTGGCAATCCGCCATATGCGAGAGCCACGAGAGCGGATGCCAGTTGCCGACGTGGATGCCGTTGAACGCCCATCGCAAGCCCGGCCACGTCAGCCCCGCCTGCGTCACGGGATTGTTGGAGACATATTCGTCGTCGTCGAAATCAATGAAGGAAAACTGCGCGACCGGCGAATACAGCACCAGCGTGCCGAGCGCGAGCACGAGGCACGCGAGGAGAAAAAATCTTCTGTCCGGGCGCACGCGGGTCATGGTTCAAAGCCAGGCCGCCTCGGCCTGCCGCTGCCGGAAGCGCAGCGTCTCGGTGTAGCCCACGCTGCGGGCGAGGGCGACGGCCTCGGCGAAATTCAGCCCGACCTCCGCCGGCGCGTGCGCGTCCGAGCCGAAGGTGATGGGCACGTTTTTGCGGAAGGCGATTTCCAGCAGTTCGCGGCTGGGATAAATCTCCTGGCAGTCCTTTCGCAGCCCGGCGGTGTTCAGCTCGATGGCGCAACCGGTCTCGGCGACGGCGTGGAGAAATTTTTCGTAGAGCGGCGTGCAGTCCTGCGCGGGGCGGAAGCCGAATTTCTTCGGCAAATCTGCATGGCCGATGATGTCAAACAGTCCGGACTCCACCGCCTGCGTCAGCCGCTCAAAATAAGCCTGCCACACCGCAAAGGCGTCGCGCTTCTTCCACTCGGAGAGCTTCGCCGGGTTGTCAATGTCCCAGGAATCGGAGACGTAATGCACGCTGCCGATGAAGTAATCCCAGGGCTGCCGCGCGGCCAGCTTGCGGATCCAGTCCTCGTGGCCCGGCAGGTAATCCACCTCGAGCGCGAGGCGGATTTTTAGCTGGGGAAATTCCCGCTGCGCGAGCCGCACCTTTGCGACGTATTCGTCAAGCTGGCTGTCGCGCATCCGCCAGTCGTCAAAATCATCGCGCGGCATCGGGGAATGGTCGGAAAAGCCGATTTCATCCAGACCCAGTTCCACGGCCCGGCGCGCGTAGTCCATTGGTTCCCCTGTCGCGTGGCGGCAGAGCGGCGTATGCATATGCAAATCAGCAGGCAGCGACATGCCGTGAGTTTTAGGATTCGCCCCGCAAGTATCAAGCGCTGAATTGAAAAAAGTGCTGCGCCCCAGGCGGTGGCCGCCGGCGTGAATTATGGCCGGGGCGGCCCGCTCTTCGCCGCCGCGCTGCTCTTGCGGATTTCCAGCTCGGCGGGGAGGCGCTTCAGTTCAAATTTTTCCCCGCGGATCATCTTCATCATCGTGTCCACGGCGGCGACGCCCAGCCGGAATTTCGGCTGGCGCACGGTGGTCAGCGGCACGCGGAAATATTCCGCCGCGAGCACGTTGCCAAAGCCCACCACGGAGAGGTCGTCGGGAATTTTCACGCCCTGTTGCAGCAGCGTCTCCGCGCAGCCGATGGCCACGAGGTCGTTCACGGCCATGATGGCGGTGGGATGCGCGCCTTCATTGAGCATCTGCAACGCGGCCTTGCTGCCGTCCTCGATGGTGCTGCCGGACTGGAAGACGAGCTTGTCGTCGAGTTCGAGGTTCGCCTCGCGAAGCGCGCGGCGGAAACCCTCGAAGCGTTCATGCGCCCACGGCGCGGCGGCCGGGCCGGTGAGGTAGGCGATTTTTTTGTGGCCGAGGCCGATGAGATGTTTGGCCGCGTGGTAGCTGGCCACGAGCTCCTCGATCTCGATGGCGGGGAAATTTCGGCAGAACGGCGCGGGCGGGCCGAGCAGCACGGTGGGGATGTTGCGCACGACGATCTCCTGATAAATCCGCGCCTCGGCCTCGAACCGGTAGACGGGCGTGATGAACAGCCCGTCCACGCGCCGCGAGAGCAGCCGGCGCAGGGCTTGGTCCTCGCGCTCCGGCTGGTTGAGCGTGTGGGCGATGAGGACATCGTAGCCGAGTTCAAACGCGCGTTCCTCGATGGCATAGACAATCCGCGCGTAAATGGGATTCGTCACCGCCGGGATGACGAGGCCGAAGAGCCGGGTCTTTTTCGTCCGCAGGCCCTGGGCGCTGGAATCGGGCACATAGCCCATGTCGTGCGCAAGTTTTTTGATCTTGGCCTTGGTGGCGGCGGAGACGTCGGGCTCGTCGCGGAGGGCCTTGGAAACCGTCATCACGGAGACGCCGACGAGCTGGGCAATGTCTTTGAGTCGAACCATGGTTTAGAAAGATGAAAGTTGAAACCTGAAACCTGAAAGCAAAAAGGGTTTGTTGAACTGGCGCAGTCAGAACATCGGTAACA
>PLYV01000176.1:0-1069 GCA_003151855.1 Limisphaerales bacterium
CCGGTGGACGATCCCGAGGCCGCGAGCAAGGTGAACGAGGAGTTGCGCCTGAAATACCGCTACCTCGATTTGCGCCGGCCGGAAATGGCGCGCAATTTGAAGCTGCGCAGCAAGGTCGCCATCGCCACGCGGCAGTTCATGGATGAGCAAGGCTTTCTCGAAATCGAGACGCCGACGCTTTTCAAATCCACGCCCGAGGGTGCGCGGGAATTTCTCGTGCCCAGCCGCGTGAATCCCGGCCAGTTTTACGCGCTGCCGCAATCGCCGCAACAGTTCAAGCAAATCCTCATGGTCGGCGGCGTGGAAAAATATTTTCAGCTCGCGCGCTGCTATCGCGACGAGGATTTGCGCGCCGACCGCCAGCCGGAATTCACGCAGGTGGACATCGAGATGAGCTTCATTGACCGCGAAGATATTTACGCGCTCATCGAAGGTTTGCTCAAGCGCGTCTGGAAAACCGCGCTGAACCTTGATGTGCCCACGCCGTTCAAGCGCATCAGCTTCGAGGAAGCGCTGAACCGCTGGGGCATTGACAAGCCCGACACGCGTTTCGGCATGGAGTTGGTGGATTTCAGCGAGGAGTTCAAAGGCTCGAAATTCGGCGTTTTTGGCAAGTGCATCGAAGCCGGTGGTGTGGTGAAAGCCATCAACGCGCGCGGCCTCGCCGGTGCGACGCAGGGACAAATCGAAACGATGACCGAGACCGCCAAAAGCTTCGGCGCGAAAGGCCTCGCCTACATCAAAGTCGAAAAATCGGCTGACGGTGCTACCGTCGAATGGAAATCGCCCATCGTGAAGTTCTTCAGCGAAGCCGAGAAGGCCGCGCTCACGACCAAGCTGCAGATTCAGGAAGGCGACTTGATTCTCTTCGCCGCCGACCAATGGCTGAACGCCTGTGAAATCCTCGGCAAGATCCGTCTCTATTGCGCCGACGTTTTGAAATCGCAAGGCAAGCTCGTGATTGATCCGAAGCAATTCAATTTTCTCTGGGTCATCGAATTTCCGCTGCTCGGATTTGATCGCGAGAACAACCGCTGGTATTCCAGCCATCATCCGTTCACCGCGCCGG
>PLYV01000176.1:1084-3438 GCA_003151855.1 Limisphaerales bacterium
TCCGCTACGGCGCACCGCCGCACGGTGGCATCGCGCTGGGCTTCGACCGCTTGATCGCCATTCTCTGCGGCACGCCGAGCATCCGCGACGTCATCGCCTTCCCGAAAACCGCGAAAGGCACCTGCATGATGACGGATTCGCCGTCGCAAGTTTCGCCGAAGCAACTGCGCGAACTTTACATCGAGGTGAAGGGCAAGAAACCGGAAGCGCCGGTGGCACCAAAAGCCTGATTTATCCGGCGATGGACGACTGGAAAAAATCAAGCCGACGAATCTTGATCACCGTCGCCATCGCCTATGGTTTGTTGTGTCTTTGCGGCTGCGCGCTGCAGCGCAAGCTGCTGTATTTCCCGACGAAGATTCCGGCGGACGCGATTGAAGCCGTCGCCGCCGGTCACGGCTTTGCGCCGTGGAAAAATTCCGCCGGCGAAATCATCGGCTGGAAGATGCCGGCGAAAACCAGCGCCACCGCCAGCGTGCTCATCGTCCACGGCAACGCCGGTTGTGCCTTGAACCGCGATTATCTGGCGCAGCCGGTTCACGACGCGGCGGACGTGGATGTTTTCGTTTTGGAATACCCTGGCTACGGCGCGCGCGGCGGCTCACCCAGCAAAACCAGTTTCATCGCCGCCGCTGAGGAGGCGTTTCAACTCTTGCCGAAAAATTCTCCGCGCTACGTCGTCAGCGAATCCATTGGCGCGGGGGTGGCGACGGAGCTGGCGAAAAACCATCCGTCGGAAATTTCCGGCCTCGCGCTGTTCGTGCCGTATCACAATCTCGCATCGGTGGCGCAGCGGCAGATGTGGTTTCTGCCCGCATATTTTCTGCTGTTCGACCGCTTCAACCCGGAAGCATGTTTGAAGTCCTATCACGGCCCGGTGAAGTTCGTCGTGGCTGGCGCAGACGAGGTCATCGGCCCAGCGTCCGGTTTGCGGCTGGCCAATGGTTATGCCGGGCCGAAGGAGCTTCAGGTTTTTCCCGGCGCGCACCACAACGACATCGCCGGTCAGCCGGCCGCGTGGTGGCAGGAAGTCTTTTCCTTCTGGCAGAAAAATTTCGTGCCGCCGGTGAAATGAAAAAGGGACGGCTGGTGGCCGTCCCTTGTGAATTGAATTAGCGACGATTAGTTTTTCGGCGTGGCGGCGGCGGGACGGTTGCGCGGTCCGGGCATCAGCTTTTGGAGCTTGGCAAACTGCTCGGCCGTGAGAATTTCCTTCGCCTTGGCTTGGAACGCTTCGTTAATCTCTTTCATCTTGGCGCGTTTATCTTCCTGCGCGAGCGTGGTGTCTTTGCGGAGATCCTGCTGTTTTTTCCGCATATCCTGCATGGCTTCCTTGAATTTCGCCTGCTGGTCGTCGGACAGGCCGAGATCCTTGGTGAGCTGTTCCGGGGTCATGCGCGCGCGGCCACCGGGGGCGCCGGGAGCCGGAGCGGTGGGCGGGGTGTTGGTATTGTCCTGCGCCTGCAAGGAGCCGGTCGCGAAGAGGCTGCCGGCCATCAGCGCGGCCATCATCAATGTTTTATTCAGTTTCATAGTTATGTTTGTCGGGTGCAAACCGCCTTTGGTTGTGTTTGGCGGACTAACCGGTCAGACGCGATGCCGAAGCAAAGGTTACAGCGTCCGCAACACCTTCGCCGCCGCGCCGACCGTCTTCTCAATGTCCGCCGCCGTGTGCGCGGTGGAAAGAAAACCGGATTCGAACTGCGACGGCGCGAGGTAAACGCCCGCGTCCAGCATCCCGTGGAAAAATTTCTTGAACCGCTCGCGGTCGCTGTGCATCGCGTCGGCGACATTGTGAACCGGCGTGCTTGTGAAGTAACCGCAGAACATCGAGCCGCACTGGTTGAACTGCACCGGCACGTTCGCCGATTTCGCCGCGTCCCTCATGCTGGCGGCGAGTTGCGCGCCACGTTCTTCGAGTTGCTTATAGGCATCGCCGTCGAGCAATTCCTGCAAGTTCGCCAAGCCCGCCGCCATTGCCACCGGGTTGCCGCTCAAGGTTCCCGCCTGATACACCGGCCCGAGCGGCGCGAGACAATCCATGATCTCCGCGCGGCCGCCGAACGCGCCCACCGGCAGCCCGCCGCCGATGACTTTGCCGAAGGTGGACAAATCCGGCGTGATGCCAAACCGCTCCTGCGCGCCGCCGCGCGCGAGGCGGAAGCCCGTCATCACTTCGTCGAAAATCAGCAGCGCGCCGTGCGCCGCCGTGATCTCGCGCAGGAATTCCAGATAGCCTGGCTTGGGCAGATACAAGCCAGCGTTGCCCGGCACCGGTTCCACGATGATGCCGGCGATCTCGTTTTTGTTCGCCGCGAAAATATTTTTCACCGCGTCCACGTCGTTGTAAGGCG
>PLYV01000176.1:3444-3687 GCA_003151855.1 Limisphaerales bacterium
CGCGCTTCGTGAACCCGCGCGCCAGGCGGATGGCGCTCATGCACGCCTCCGTGCCGCTGCTCGTCATGCGCACCTTCTGCACGCTCGGCACCAGTTCGCAGATGAGCTTGGCCATCGTGACCTCGTGCGGATTGGGGATGCCGAAGCTCGTGCCCAGCTCGGCGGCGGCCTTGACGGCGGCGATGATTTTCGGATGCGCGTGGCCGAGGATGGCCGGCCCCCACGTCAGCACATAATCAATCA
>PLYV01000264.1 GCA_003151855.1 Limisphaerales bacterium
GCCCAGCCGTTTTTCCGCGACGAGCTTTTCCAGCGGCTCGCCCAAGCCTTCCAGCGTCCGTGCCGCGTTGGCGTAGGCGCGGGTCTTGAACGGGTTTTCGCCCTTCAATTCCAGCAGCGTGCCGATCTCCACCAAAATTTCCGCCACTTTGTCTTTGTCCATGCGCCAAATATGAAGCGCATTTTGGAAAGTTCAAATTTGTTTCTTTCCGTTCTTAATCCTAATCTTGATCTTGATCTTAATCAGCCTTGGGTTCCGGGATTAAGATTACGATCAAGATTATGATTACGAGAAAACAGATTCCCGTCGCTCTCACCATCGCCGGCTCCGACAGCGGTGGCGGCGCGGGCATTCAGGCCGACCTGAAAACCTTCGCCGCGCTCGGCGTCCACGGCGCGAGCGCCATCGCCTGTCTCACCGCGCAAAATCCGCGCCGCGTCCTCGGCGTGGAACCGTGTTCGCCGAAAATGCTGCGGCAGCAGATCGAGGCCGTGTTCGCCGAACTGCCGCCGCAAGCGGTGAAAACTGGAATGTTGTTCTCGGTGCAAAACATCCGTGTCGTCGCGAATTTTTTCAGCAACTCAAAATTAAAAACTAAAAACTTAAAACTGATCGTAGATCCAGTGATGGTCTCCACCAGCGGCGCACGGCTGCTGCAACCGGCGGCGGAGAAAATCCTGCGCGAAAAACTCCTGCCGCTCGCCGCGCTCATCACGCCGAATCTCGACGAGGCGGAAATTCTGGCGGAGCAAAAAATCCGCACGCCGGAACAAATGCGCGCGGCGGCGCGAAAAATCCGCTCGCTTTATGGCTGCGCCGTTTTACTGAAAGGCGGCCACCTGAAAAATTCCCGCATGGCCATTGACGTTTTCTTTGACGGCGAGACCGAGCTGCTCCTGTCCGCGCCGTTCGTGCGTGGCGTCTCCACGCACGGCACCGGCTGCACTTATTCCGCCGCGATTTGCGCCGCGCTGGCGCTCGGCCACGCTTTGCCGCACGCGGTGGAGATTGGGAAAAATTTCATCACGGCGGCGATTGCCGACAGCTACAAAATCGGCCGCCATTTCGCGCTTGGCCAAATTAAAAATTCGGGCTGTGCAGCCGGAAAAATTGCGTCGCATTCGTCGCATTCAGCTTCAGGCTGTTCCTGCTGTTCGTAAAAATATTCGGCGGCAGCGCGTTGGTCGTCCACGCCGGCGCGACTAGATTGGTGGCCGCTTCGACGAGAAATCCTGCCGGATAGGTCGGCCAAGAAACCGTCGCGTTGGTGCCGGCTCGGTCAATCTGCAATGCCGGCGAGACGAACGCCCATGCCAGCGCATAAGCCTCCGCGTCGCTGACGACGTTGGTGCCGCCGTTTTTCACGACCTGCAAATCGTAGCGCCCCGCCGCGAGTTGCGGCGCATAAATATGCTCCACGTTGTCCACGCGGCTGGTGCTGCACGCGACGAGGTTGCTGTTTGCCGCGTTGAACAAAAACAGGTCGAGGTCGTTGATGTTCGTCTCGCCGAGCTGCCGGTTCCAGACGAGCGTGGCCGTGGCGATGCCATTGGAAACATTGAAGAAATAATGGTTCACCACATCGTTCGTCGCGCTGCTGGAGATGAATTTCGCATCCCAGCCGCTGTTGGCGGAAATGGTGTTGGTTGTTGCCGCCGGCAAATGCGCCACACCAAGGGAAATTAAATTTGTCGCGCAGAAAGTTTGTTCACCGCCGGCCAGTTGCTCGTAGGAATTGAAAACATTCAGCACGCCCGCGCCGTAACGCGCGTCGAGCGGCGAGGCATTGGAATTGGTCCAGCCCGCTGGTTTTACTGCGCCGTTGAGCAGCAGCGCCTTGATGGTTCGCAAGTCGGATGCAGCATTGGTGTCACCACCGCCGTCGCCGCGCAAAGCGGCCTGCAGCAGCACCGCCGCCGCGCCGGCAACCTGCGGCGTGGAAAAACTGGTGACTCCCGCTGGCGCGGTGAGGTCCGGCTTGCACCGGCCGTTGTCAAGTGTCGGGCCGATGCTGGAACTTCCGCCGTAGGCGGCGACGGCCAGGCAATTGTAGCTGGTTCCCGGAGCGCATACCTGTCCGCCGTTGTTGACGGCGGAAATAAAAATTGTTCCGAACATTTCGGAATAATCGTCGTAAGCCGAGTCCACCGCCTGCTGGTCGCTCACGCTCAAGGCGCCAAAAGTAAAGCTTTGATTGACCACCGCCGCCGCGGGCATTGCCGCGAGATTGAAAACATAGTTGGTGATGAAAAAATCCGCGTCGTAGTTGTCCACCTGCGCAACGTTGGTGGCGATGCCGGTGCCAGTGAGACCGTAAAAGTTGGCCGCGACGCCGTCGGCGTGGCCGGACTCGTTGCCCACGGCATTCGTAAAACCGGTGGCCGTGCCCAGCGCGGAAGCATAAGTGAACAGGTTGGTCGGCTGGCCGACCGCCGCCGGGTTGACCTCAAACGCGCTGGGATGATTGGTGTTGCCGTCAATGTTCGCCTCCGGCTGCGCGACGCGGATGCCGGAGCCGTTGAGGTTCGTGGTCATCTCGCGCAGCAGCGTCACGCCGATCTGGTCGAGGTTTTGCGCTGGCGCGGCCGCTGGGATAAAAAAAATCCCGGCGAGGGCGAAAATGAGGGCGCGGCAAACAAGTGGTTGCATTGGTTGCAATAAATTAAACGACTGATGACAATAGCTCACTTCGCCGTAAAAATCCAAAGGCTCACGGTCACTCCAAAACGAAGAGTGAAACGCCCTGGCGCGGCAGGTTGAATTGTAGGTCGGCCGCGCCGTTCTTCACGGAAATGTTTTTTGATTCCAATTCGGCAAGCTGGCCGGCCTGTTCCAGCGCGGCGAATTGTTTTTCTGAAAGGGGAAATGGCGAACCCATTTTCAGCCACGCTTCGTAGGAATTGCCATGTTCGCCGTCGATGCGGAACTGCGTCAACTTCGCGCCGCCGTTTGGGAATGGAATTCCAGTCAGCGCCAAATCCACCGCCGCGTCCGCGCCGGGCAGATCGTCGTCGTGATAATGCCAGACGAGCACGCACAATTTATTTTTGTCGAGCGACGCGAGCGCGGCCACGTCGGGATTTCTGCGCACGCCGGAACGCAGAATGGTTTGCGCGTCCTGTCCCGCGCTGCTCGTCACGGAGATTTGCCGGCCGCTCATTTTCCCGAACATGCGAAACGCATTCAGCACCGGCAAATCCAGTCCCGCGCTGGCGAGCTGGCGGAATCCGGCGAACGGCGGCTGGTCCTCAAATTCAAACGCCCAGGTTAGCGCGCCTTCCAGGTTCACGCCGCGTTGGTTTGCAAGCGCCAGCGCGCGTGGAAAACTGGCGGCGGTGTAGCTCGAATACATCGTGCCGTTGCGATATGCATCGCGCGGTTCGCGGCACGCGGCGCAGCCTTCGGGATCAGATTCGCCAATGACGATGGGCGTATTTTTGTATTCGGGAAACGAGGCGATGACGGTAAAGGCGTCGTCCATGTTTCTCAACTGGTTCGCTATGCCCATGCGGACGTGGTCGTTGGTGAACACCGGCGAACCTTTGGCGTGAAACGAAATAAAGTCCAGCGGCGAACCGGTTTTGCCGGTGACATAATTGGTGCCGTGCGCGCAATGCCGCAAAAATTCGCCGAGAAATTTTCCGCCTGGCCCGCCGGCGACCTCCGGCCCGCCGACTTTTGCGCCCGGCAACGCGCGGCGCACGCCGTCCACCGCGTAGTCGTAAAGTTTGAAATAATCCGCGTGCGAGCCGTGCCAATACGAAATGTTCGGCTCGTTCCAAACTTCCCAATACCATTGCTCGACTTCGGCGCGGCCGTATTTTTCGACGCAATGTTTCGTCCATTCGAAAGCGAGATTTCCCCATTTGGCGTAATCTTTCGGCGGATAGGACTGGCCGCCCTCGACCTGCACGCGCTCGCCGGCGGGCGGGTGGTGCGGATAATTTTGCGGATGCGTCGAAAGCGCCTCGGGCATGAAGCCGATTTGCACATAGGGCTTGAGGCCGTGCGCGAGATAGGTGTCGAAAATCTTATCGTTGATGCTCCAGTCGTAAACCGGTTCGCCGTTGGTGGTTTCCTTGTAGGCGCTGGTCGAGCCGAACTTGAGCGCATACGCGCCGTCGCCGCTGGTGAGCAAATGGTGCGCGCGAAAATAAACCTGCGGTGCGCCGAGTCGGCCGAGTTCGCCGAGCAGTTTTTCGCCATCTTTCATGTAGGCGTAGTTCGGCTCGTCCGCGCCGAAGAAACGCCAGATGGGTTTTAGTTCGCCGAGCGGCTGGTCCGCGTGAACCTGGATCGTGACCGGAAAGGAATTTGTGCTGGCGGCGCAAAGCCGACTACCGGCCAGCGCAAGAAACAGCATGGTGCACGCGGGGAATTTCATTGCGTGAAGTATGCCGGTTCCGCCGCCGGCTTCAATCCACGTTTCATCTGTGGCAAAATTTTTTCCAGGCGCTAAACTGGCGGCGTGGCTGAAACACTGGTCGTCAACGAAATCTATCTGAGCCTGCAGGGTGAAAGCACCTTCGCCGGCCTGCCGTGCATTTTCATCCGGCTCACGGCTTGCGATTTGCGCTGCTCGTATTGCGACACCGCCTACGCCTTCACCGAAGGCAAAAAGAAGACGCTCGCGGAGGTTTTGGCGGAAGTAAAACGGCTGGCTACGCCGTTTTCCAACTCAAAACTCAAAACTCAAAACTTAAAACTTCCACTTGTGGAACTGACCGGCGGCGAACCGCTGCTTCAAAAAAACTCCCTGCCACTGATGAAGCAACTTTGCGACGACGGCTTTACCGTGCTGATTGAGACCAGCGGCGCGCATGACATTTCGCCAATAGATTCAAGGGTTCACCGCATCATGGATTTGAAATGCCCGTCGAGCGGCGAGGTGGAGCGGAATTTGTTTTCCAACCTCGCGCATCTGAAAGCCACGGACGAAATCAAGTTTGTCATCGGCACGAAGCAGGATTACGAATGGGCAAAATCGCAAATCACCGCGCACGGTTTGGCGGCGAAATGCCCGCTGCTCTTTTCGTGGGTGCATCCGCTTCCGCCGGCGCAGCAAAACGCCGCGCTGAAAAAAGTTCCCGCCGGCCACACGCCGATTTCGCGGAAGGAACTCGTGGAAAAAATCATCGCCGACGCGCTGCCGGTGCGGTTCCAGATCCAGCAGCACAAAGTCATCTGGCCCCCGGAACAGCGCGGTGTCTGACCATGGAAACCTTTGCCATTGACGTGCGCGGAGTCACGAAAAGATTCGGGACGCGCACCGTCGTCAATGACATTGCCATGCAGGTGCGGCCCGGCGAGATTTACGGCTTTCTTGGCCCGAACGGCAGCGGCAAGACCACGTTCCTGCGGATGCTCTGCGGTTTGCTCAAGGCCGACGCCGGCAGCGGCAACTGTCTCGGCTTCGATTTCCGCCGCGAATCCGCCGAGATCAAAAAGCGCGTCGGCTACATGACGCAGAAATTTTCGTTCTACGAAGATCTGACCATCGAGGAAAATTTGGATTTCATCGCGCGGCTTTACGAGTTGCCGCAGCGCCAAGCGGCCGTGGAAAAAAGCCTGGCCCGCCTTGGCATGAAGGAGCGGCGCACGCAACTGGCCGGCACGCTTTCCGGCGGCTGGAAGCAGCGCCTCGCGCTCGCGGCCTGCCTGATTCACGAGCCGCAACTGCTGTTGCTCGACGAGCCGACCGCCGGCGTGGACCCGAAGGCGCGGCGCGATTTTTGGGAAGAGATCCACAAGCTCACCGCCGATGGACTGACGTTTCTTATCACCACGCATTACATGGATGAGGCGGCGCGCTGCCATCGGCTCGGCTACATCGCCTACGGCAACTTGCTCGCGCACGGCACCGTGGCCGAGGTCGTGAAAACCGCCGGGCTGACGACGTGGGAAATTGCCGGCGAAAATCTTGCGACGCTCGCGGACAAACTGCGCGGGCTGGCCGGCGTGGAACAGGTCGTGGCGTTCGGGATGACGCTGCATGTCAGCGGGCGCGACGCGGAAAAATTGCGCGCGGCCATCGCGCCGTTTCAGGCGAACGGCCATCGCTGGACGCAAATTGAATCGGGTTTGGAAGACGTGTTCATCAGCCTGATGGAAACCGCGAAGGATAATTTCTCATGAGCCGCTACGCGTTCAACTGGCGACGGCTTTGGGCGGTCGTGCTGAAGGAGTTCATCCAGATGCGGCGCGACCGGCTGACGTTTGGCATGATGGTCGGCATCCCGATGATCCAGCTGGTGCTCTTCGGCTACGCCATCAACTCAAATCCCAAGCATCTGCCCACGGCGGTTTATGCGGCGGACAACAGCCCGTTCTCGCGCACGATTTTTTGGGCGCTGCGCAACAGCAGCTATTTCGACCTCACGCGCGAGGCGCACAGCGCGGCGGAAATCCAGAACTGGCTGGCGGAAGGAAAAGTTCAATTCGCCGTGACGGTGCCGGTGGATTTTTCGCGCAAGCTGGTTCGCGGCGAAAAACCGGAGTTGCTGCTCGAAGCCGATGCCACCGATCCGTCCGCCGTCGGGTTCGCGCAGGCGGCGGTGAACCAGCTCGCCACCACTGTCATCAACCGCGATTTGACCGGACCGCTGACCAAACTGCGCGCATCTGCGCCGCCGTTCACGCTCGTCACGCACCAGCATTACAACCCGGAAAGCATCAGCCAATATAACATCGTCCCCGGCCTGATGGGCGTGATGCTGACCATGACCATGATCATCATCACCGGCCTGGCCATCACGCGCGAGCGCGAGCGCGGCACGATGGAAAACCTGCTCTCCACGCCGGTGCATCCGGGCGAGGTGATCGTCGGCAAAATCGTGCCCTACATCATGGTCGGCTATGTGCAGGTGGCGCTGGTGCTGTTGGCGGCGAAATTCATGTTCGACGTGCCGTTCATCGGCAGCGTGCCGCTGCTGTTGGCGCTGACNNGTTCTTCTTTTTTCTGCCGTCGCTGCTGCTTTCCGGTTACATGTTTCCGTTTCGCGGGATGCCGGGCTGGGCACAGGATTTGGGCGAATGCCTGCCGCTGACACATTTTCTCCGCATCGTGCGCGGCATTTTGCTCAAGGGAAATGGAATGGCCGAATGTGTGCCGGACTTGTGGCCGATTGCGCTGTTCGTGGCGGTGATGCTGGTCATCGCGGTCAAACGCTACCGGCAGACGCTGGATTGAGAAGTATTTCTTTCGCTTGTCCGGCGCGGGCAAACCCGCCACATTTCCGCGCATGGGTTCACCTGCCAAGCCTTCGTCAAAATCCGCCGCGATGTTCGGCGGCCTGATCTGGCTGGCGGTGGTGGGGCTGGCGGACTACGTCACCGGCTACCAACTGACCTTCTTCATTTTTTACCTGCTGCCGATCTTGTATGTGCTGCGACGGGCGGGACAAGGTTTCGCTTTTGCGATGGCGGTGCTGTCGGTCGGCGTCTGGCTGTTCGTTAACGTGGCGGCGGGCGAGCATTACCCGGATTATTTGACGCCGATCTGGAATTGCGGCATCCGGCTGGCGGTTTTTCTGCTCATCATCATCCTGTTTTCGACGCGGGCGGAATTGCAGGTGTTGGTGGAGCAGCGGACGGAAAAATTGCGCCGGGAAATCCAGGAGCGCACCCGGCTGGAAAAAGAACTGTTGGAAATCGCCGAGGCTGAGCAGCGCCGGATCGGCCAGGATTTGCACGACAGTCTGGGCCAGCACCTGACGGCCACGGCGTTCGCCGGCAAGGTGCTCGCCAAAAAACTCGCGGACAAATCCCTGGCGGAAGCCGTCGCCGCCGGGCGGGTGGTGGCATTGACGGAGGAAGCAATCGAACTCACCCGCAAGCTGGCGCGCAGCCTGCACCCCGTCGAGCTGGAGGCGCACGGCCTCGCTGACGCGTTGCAGCAACTGGCCGCCAATGTTTCCAAGGCGTTCAATGTGTCCTGCCGCTTCGCCGCCGCCGGCCCGCTGGAAATCGCGGATGCCGAGGCGCGCACCCATCTTTACCGCATCGCGCAGGAGGCGGTGAGCAACGCCATCCGCCATGGCCGCGCCCGTCACATCGTCATCTCGTTCGAGGGCCTGAGCGAACGCCGCCTGCTCGCCATCACCGACGATGGCGTTGGCCTGCCGGCGGATGCCCGCGCGAAAAACGGCCTGGGCCTGCGCATCATGGATTACCGTGCCCGCATGGTTGGCGCGGCATTTGACATCCAGAATCTGCCCGCCGGCGGCGCGCGGGCGGTCTGCACCCTGCACCCCGGCTCGCCGGCCACGGAAAATCATGCCGATGAAAACTAAAATCCTGATTGTGGACGATCATCCGCTCGTGCGCGAGTGGCTCGCCAACCTGATCAACGAGGAAGCTGACTTGGAAGTGTGCGGCCAGGCGGGCAGCGCGCGCGACGCGCTCGGTTTGATCGGGGGTTCGTTGCCGCAGATTGCCGTGGTGGACATCTCGCTCGAAGGCGGTTCCGGGCTGGAACTCATCAAGGATCTCCAGGCGCAGCATCCGCAGATGAAAACGCTGGTGCTGTCCATGCACGATGAAATGCTTTATGCCGAACGCGCCATGCGCGCCGGTGCCGCCGGTTACATCATGAAGCGAGAGGCCACCAGCAAGGTGCTGGACGCCCTCCGCACCATCGCCGGCGGCGGACTGTTTTACAGCCACGCCGTCAATGCCATGCTCGCGCAGAAAATTGTCCAGGGCACGGCCACCAAGCCGACGGCGGTGGAGATTTTGAGCGACCGCGAACTGGAGGTGTTTCAGTTGCTGGGCAGCGGCCTCAGCACGCGCCAGATTTCCGAGCAGATGAATGTGAGTTTCAAGACGGTTCAGGCTTTTTGCGCCCGCATCAAGGACAAGCTCAACCTCGCCAACATCAACGAACTGATCTTTCACGCCGTCCGCTGGCACGAAAGCCAGCAACCCCGCTGAAAAATTTCCCCGGCGCGCCTTGTAGGGTGGTTTCCTACAAGACAATTAGGCGGTTTCGCACGCTCAATTGCTTCGTTTTGGTTTTGCGATTGCTAATGTTGATGGCAACGCGGTTGTGTCAGGCAATACCGGAACGCAAATGTCATTATTCTATAACCCGCCTGATGCGCAGTTCCGCCGCGTGAAAAACAGAAAGCAAACAAAATGAAACAGACCAAAAACATCCGCAAGGCGGGTTTCACGTTGGTTGAAATTATGATCGTCGTGGCCATCATCGGTCTCTTGGCAGCCATCGCAATTCCGAACTTTGTGAAAGCCCGGGCCACCTCGCAGGCCAACGCCTGCATCAACAACCTCCGCCAATTCGACGGCGCGTGCCAGCAATGGGCCTTGGAACAGCATCAAAACAGCAGCGCCACGGTCACGCTGGCCAGTGATTTGACGCCTTACATAAAGCTGAACTCGGCGGGCAAGATTCCACCCTGCCCGGCCAACGGCACTTATTCGGCGACTTGGGTGATTACCAACAGCCCAACCTGCTCGTTCAGCTCGGCGACCCCGGCCCATCGTTTGCAGTAACCCTCCCGGTGGCTTTGAAAAAAGCCGCAGTTTCGGCTGCGGCTTTTGTCTGTCCAGTGCCGGAATCTTCCGGGGTGAACTGTCCCAAAACCGGAACCGATGTCCCAAAAACAGGACGCGGCGGCCGTCAATTTGTTTGCCGCCGCCCGGGCCGGAAAACTTTGGATTGACAATTTTCCCGCCGCCGTTCCGTCCAAAGCCGCGCCGTGCTTGCAAATTGACGCGTTTTCGTTTTTCCTTATTCCAAGATGTTTCGACCCTGTGGCTTGCTGGCCATCATCGGAAGTTTGCTGACCGCGTCGGTCGGCTTCGGCGCCGAGTCCGCCGAGGTGAATCTGGACTACGTCGCCCAGCGCGCTCTCGAACGCGCCAAGACGCCCTTCCACTCGCCGCGCGCCGACCTGCCCGCCGTGCTGCGGCAGGACAAGCTCGACTACGACAAATACCGCGAAATCCGATTCCGCCGCGAGCGCGCGCTGTGGTCGGCGGACGACCTTCCCTTCCGCGTGGAATTTTTTCACCCCGGTTATCTGTATCAGGAACCGGTGCACGTCAATGAATTCACCTCGACGCACACGCAACCCATCCGTTTCGTGCAGGATTTTTTCGACTACGGCAAGCTGGACATCGCCAGCCAGATTCCGACGAAGACCGGCTATGCGGGCTTCCGCGTTTTGTATCCGCTGAACCAGCCGAATCAATTGGACGAACTCGGCGCGTTTCTCGGCGCGAGCTACTTCCGGCTGCTCGGCAAAAACCTGCGCTACGGCGAATCCGCACGCGGCCTCGCGCTGGATTCCGGCGAGGGCGACCGCGGCGAGGAATTTCCCATCTTCACCGACTGGTGGCTCGGCAAGCCCAATTCCGGCGACAACCAGCTGCGGCTCTACGCGATCCTCGACAGCGTGAGCTGCGCCGGCGCGTATGAATTTTTCATCCGGCCCGGCGAGACGACCACCGTGAGCATCAAGGCGGTTTTGTTCTTCCGCGAAACCAACAACGTGACCGCCGTGGACAAAAACCGGAAGCCGGTCAAGACCATCGGCCTCGCGCCGCTGACGAGCATGTTTTGGTTTGGCAAGGACACGGAGCGGAAATTTGACGACTACCGCACGGAAGTCCACGACAGCGACACGCTGCTGGTCCACATGGGCAACGGCGAAATCTTCGCCCGCCCGCTCGACAATCCGCCGGCCACGCGGCACCAGGTTTTTTCCGCGCCGAACATCAAGGGCTTTGGCCTGCTCCAGCGCGAACGGAATTTTTGCGCGTATCAGGACATGTTCAATGTTTATCACCAGGTGCCGAGCGTCTGGGTGGAGCCGGACGGCAACTGGGGCGACGGCGATTTGCATCTCGTGGAATTGAGCACCAGTTACGAAGGCCTTGATAACATTGTCGCTTTCTGGGACCCGAAAAACAAACCCGCGCCGCTCCAGCCGTTTCAGTTCGGCTACACGCTGCACTGGGAAAGCGGCGAGGCGGACGTGCGGCGCTCGGAAAACCGCGTCGTCGCCACGCGCATCGGGCCGGACGCGCAGTTTGGCGGGCGCCAGTTCGTGATTGATTTTGACGGGCCGCAGTTCGATGCGATTCCCGAAAACAAACCGCCGGCGGCCGTGGCCAACTGCAGTGGCGGCGCGCGCATCGTGGATTGCTCGGTGTTTCGCAACACCTTCGCCGGCACCTGGCGCGTGATTTTGAAAATGATTCCGCCCGCCGGCAGCAAGGACGCGGTGGATCTGCGCTGCTCGTTGCAACAGGGCACAAATGTCGTTGGCGAAACCTGGGTCTATCAATGGAGCCCGCCCTGAAAATCCTGCCGGACGTCTCCGGCGAAATCGCCGGGCGCTCGCTTGAGGAGTGGAACGCGGCCTATGTGAAGGTGGAAAACTACTTTCACGCGCTGCGCATCCGCAACAAGCCGCTGCTCGGCCAGCTTGTCCTGCGCGTGCTGGAACGCGCCCAGCGCCGCGCACCCGCCGAACCAAAGCGCTCCGCCACCGAAATCGCCGCCGAGGAGATGGACCGCATCGTGACCGAGTGGTTCGCGGAAGTGTTGCAGACCTCGCCCGTCGGCAGCGAGCACACGCTGTCCACGCGCGGTCGGCTGGCGCTATTGCTGGCCGATATGCCGGGCAAATGGCAGGACCAATTTCTGCGCCCCGGCCCGTGGCCGGAGGAATTCGTCGAGTCCATGCGCGAAAGCTTTTTCCGCGCCGGCCCGGATTTCCAATTGTCGAAAATGACGCCGCGCCCGCTCGACCTCGGCCCGATCACGACGCTGACGAACTTCAGCAAACTGCCTTATGTCCGCATGGCGCTCGCGTGGACTTTCTATGCGCTGCTGCTCATCGCGGTTTTCTGGCTCACGCACGGCGGAGTTAAGCAGGTGATTGAATGGTTCCAGCAAAATGGCTGACCTACCAAACATCGAATCTGTCGTCGCGCCGCGTCTCCGGCGCGGCGCGCGGCTGTTCCTGTTTTTTTCCTCGGCGGTGCTGCTGACCGGCGCGGTCTCGATGCTGTTCGCCGATCTGCTCTGGCGCACCGGCTGGAGCGCGTCGCGCACGGTGCTGCTGGTGCTGTTCATCGTCTTGTTCCTGCTCACGGCCATCGGCTGCATGCACGGCGTCTTCGGGTTTTTCATCCGCGTTTTCGGCACGAACCGTCGCATCACCGGGCTGAAACCGTTCAAGGAACAGAGCCTGGACGGCACCAGCACCGCCATCATCTTCCCGATTTACAACGAGGATTCCGTCCGCGTCCTCGAAGGCTTGCGCGCCACCTACGAATCGCTTGAACGCACCGGCCAGCTTGCGCAATTTGATTTTTTCATCCTGAGTGACTCGACGAATCCCGACCGCTGGGTCGAGGAGGAGGCGCGCTGGTCGGAACTCGTGCGCGACCTCGACGCATTGGGGAAAATTTATTACCGCCGCCGGCTGTTCAACGAGGAGCGCAAGAGCGGCAACGTCCGCGATTTCCTGAACACTTGGGGCAAGCGCTACCGCTACTTCATCTGCTGCGACGCCGACAGCGTGATGCGCGGCGAAACGCTCGTGGATTTGGTCAAGCTGATGGAGGTGCATCCGACCGTCGGCCTGATCCAAACCGTGCCGGCGCTCGTGAATGCGGAAAGTCTATTTGGCCGCATCCAGCAATTTGCCAATCGCCTCTACGCGCCGGTTTTCATTTCCGGCCTGAATTATTGGGCGCTCGACTTTGGAAATTACTGGGGCCACAACGCCATCATCCGCACCGAACCGTTCATGCAGTTTTGTGATTTGCCGCAACTGCCCGGCCGCAAGCCGTTCGGCGGACAGATTCTCTCGCACGATTTCGTGGAAGCCGCGCTGATGCTGCGCGAAAACTGGCAGGTGTGGCTCGCCTACGATCTGGAGGGCAGCTACGAGGAAGCCCCGCAGGCGCTCATCGAAAACGCCCAGCGCGAGCGCCGCTGGTGCCAGGGCAACTTGCAACACGGTCTCGTGCTGTTCGCCAAAGGTCTGCGCGGCGTGAGCCGGATGCACCTGATTCTCGGCATTTTCGGCTACGTCGCGAGTCCGTTGTGGCTCGCGTTCCTCATCACGTTCGACTGGATTTATTGCATGCAGAAATTCACCGGCCTGTCCGCCATCACGGTGGATTCCTTCAATCCCTATCTGAAAAACTGGAGTGGCACGGAACACGCCTTTTTGATTTTCATCATCTGCATGGTGGTCATCATGCTGCCGAAATTTCTGTCGCTCATTGACCTCGCGCGCGACTGGCCGCGCCGCAAGGAGTTTGGCGGACTGCTCAACGCCACCGGCGGCGTCATCGGCGAAACCATTTTTTCCACGCTGCACGCGCCGCTGCTCATGCTCTGGCACACGCGGTTTGTGCTGACCAACATCGCGGGCATCAGCGTCGGCTGGACCACGCAAAAACGTTCCGCCGCCGGCACCAACTGGTTTTACGCGGCCCAACGCCACTGGGGCCACATGCTCATCGGCCTCGTGTGGGGCGGGTTCACCTGGAAGCTGGATCCGGGCTTGTTCTGGTGGTTCACCCCCATGCTGGCCGGCATGGTGTTTTCCATCCCCTTGAGCGTGCTCACCAGCCGCCGCAACCTCGGCGCGCGCGCCAAAAGCCTTGGATTATTTTTGACGCCGGAGGAAATGGGGCCGCCGATGGAAATCGTCTCGCTGCGGTCGCGCATGAAAATTCACGAACTGACTGCAAACGAGGCCGCGCCACGCCGCCCCCACGCCGGACTGGCCGAGGCCGTGCTCGATCCTTACGTCAACGCGGTCCATGTGATGCTCCTGCGCGAAAAACAATTAAACCCCGTTTACGCCGAGCAGTTCGCCCGGCTCGGGGCGGGCAGCGACGCGGGGCGTCTGCTCGGTGAAAAAATCCTGGCCGACGGGCCGGATAAACTAAAGCCGTCCGAACGGGTGGCCGTGATGGCGGACCAGCGGGTGATGGTCTGGCTGCACCAGCAGGCGTGGCTGCGCCCGGAGGAAAAGCTGGCGCCGTGGTGGAAGGCGATGATCCGTGAATTCAGCCAGCGGGAATAAAACCGGGATCCCCGGAGCCGCCAGCCGGCCGCCAAATGAGCCGGCCAGGTGGACGAAGTGCGGGTGATTTCTTGACCGGCGTCACAGCCGCGGTTCCGCGCCAGCGCCGTCCTCCAGCCCGGCGACCACGCCGCAGAAGTGACTGCGTTTTGATCCCACCCACGCGCCGGTTCAAGCCGGCGCGATTTTTTTATGTGGAAAATTGCTTTCGCGGCTTGCCATTGCTTGCGGGTATCGGCAAATTTTCGGCAAGTGGAATTTTAATCATCGCAACCAGAGACCAGGAGACTAGGAGACTATGAGCAACCAAGCTAAACTCGAACTGGACGGAAAAGTTTATACGCTGCCCACCTTGACGGGCAGTGAAAATGAAAAGGCGGTGGACGTGTCGGCCTTGCGCGCGACCACGGGCTACATCACGATTGACGACGGCTACGGCAACACCGGCTCGTGCGTCAGCAACATCACGTTCATTGACGGTGACCAGGGCATCCTGCGCTACCGCGGCATCCCGATCGAGGAGCTGGCGG
>PLYV01000036.1 GCA_003151855.1 Limisphaerales bacterium
CATCGTGCCGAAATTTTCCACGCCGTAATCCCGCGCCATCTGGTTCAGCTCCGTCATGTTCATCCCCTGCAATTTGGCGATGTTCAGCGACGTGGCGATGCGGTCGCGCTGGAAGCCGGTGCGCCGTTCGGGAAAACGCGGCTCCTCGCGCGGCTCGTCCGACGACGGTTCGACCGGCGCGGACGGCGGGCGCAGTTGCTGCGAAGACTCATTGGGGAACTGTGATGAATCACGTTTCGCGTCCTCGGCGGCGGCAGACTTGATGTCGTCCACGGTGCGCTCCGCCGGCAATTCCGGCTCTGGTGCTTTTTCAACCGGCGCAACCGGTTCAAACATCGGCTCCGGCTTGGCCGGCGCGACGGTGGCGACCGGCGCTTCCGTCACCGGCGCTTCAGCGACGGCGGCGGCCTTGGACTTCTTGGTGGTGGTCTTCTTGGCGGGAATTCTGGCCATATAAATTTGGTTGTTGGGCTGACGAGGATTCCGCTGGCAGCCGGCAATTTGTCGGGATAAATGTCCCGCATTGGACGGTCTGCGTCAGGAAAAGTTCAATTTGAATTTACCGACCGATTGTTTTTCTCAAATCGGCAAGGGGAATTTCGCAGTCAACGCCGCCAGCATCGCGCAGTTGGTGGTTTAAGTCAAACCTGATTTTGTCCGCCGGCGGCCACGCTTTGCAATTCGTAATTCCAAAACGACAGGCAATAAACCGCCGCCGTCTCGACGCGCAACGTGAGCCGGCCGAGCGTGACCGGTTTCGCGCCGGTAGCCTCGATGGTTTTTAACTCCTCCAAAGTGAAATCGCCTTCCGGCCCGATCCACGCGCCGGCGCTGTTCGGCAAACGTCCGTGCTGTTTCTGAAAGGCCTGAATCCATTCGCGCGGATGCCGGCGTTCCGTCTGCAACGACCCGACAAGGGACAATTCAATCTTTTCGCCGTGCGCCAGAAATTCCGCGATGGTCTGCGGTGCTGCCACTTGCGGCAGCCAGGGTGCGCCGCATTGCTTGATGGCCTCGATGGCGACCTGCTGCCATTTCTCGCGCTTGGCCTCCGCGCCATCGTCGTCGAGTTGCGTTACCACGCGTTCGGTCAGCAGCGGCACGATGCGGTGCGCGCCAAGTTCCACGGCCTTCTGGATGATACTTTCGATGAGCTTGCCCTTCGGCACGGCGACCAGCAACGTAATCGGGCAGGGCGGGGCGGGCGTGAATTTCTTTTCCTTCACCCTGAGCACGAGGGAATTTTTTGTGGCGCTTTCCACGTCGCAAAGCAATTCCGTGCCCGCGCCGTCGAGGACGGTCACGCGTTCGCCTTGCCGTAGGCGCAGGACATGCAGCGCGTGGTGTGCCTCGCGTCCGTCCAGCCGCAGCAAAGCTTCGCGGCAGCTTGCGGGTGGTAGATGGAAGCGGTGCATAGGAATTTACGATTGGCGATATACGATTTAAGCGTCAAATTGCGGCAAACTGCGTCAATCGTAAATCGTAAATCCAAAATTTTATCTTTGTTCCGTAATCGTGATTGAGACGATAGCGAAACCAAGGCCGACGGTTCACTGAAAAAACTTCTTAGCCTTCTCAAAAAAACTTTGCGACAGCGGCATTTCCTTGCCATCGCAGAGCGCGGCAAATTCCTGGAGCTTGTGCTTCTGGTCGCTGTTCAGGTGCGTCGGCACTTCGACCTGCACGCGGACGTGCAAATCACCGTGACCGTGGCCCTGCAGATTTTTTACGCCGCGACTCTTGAGGCGTAGCAACGTGCCGGGCTGCGTGCCGGCGGGGATTTTCACCGTCGCCTTGCCGGTCAGCGTCGGCACTTCAATCTCCGCGCCGAGCGTGGCCTGGATGAAGCTCACCGGCACCTCGCACAGCAAATCGTCGCCTTCGCGCTGGAAAATCTCATGCGGCTTGACCTGCAGGAAAACGTAGAGGTCGCCGTGCGGGCCGCCGCGCGAACCGGCCTCGCCGTTGCCGGAGGAGCGCAGGCGCGAACCGGATTCGACGCCGGCGGGGATGCGTAGCTTGATCTTTGACGTGCGCTCGGACTTCCCGCTGCCGGAGCATTTCTTGCACGGCTTTTCGAGGATGCGCCCCGCGCCTTTGCAGTGCGGACACGTTTGCGCAATGCTGAAAATGCCGCGCGAGGTCAGCACTTGGCCGCGGCCGCCGCAGGTGCCGCAGGTGCGCAGCTTGGAGCCGGGTTCCGCGCCCGCGCCGTTGCAGCCGTCGCAAGCGTCGAGCTTGGTGACGGAGATTTCCTTCTCGCAGCCGAGCGCCGCTTCTTCGAGCGTAAGCTGCATGTCGTAACGCAAATCGTCGCCGCGCTGCGGGCCGTTCGGGTCCTGGCCGCCGCCAAAAAGATTTTCAAAGATGCTGCCGCCGCCGCCACCGCCGCCGAAGACTTCGCGGAAGATGTCAAACGGATCATGGAAACCGCCGCCGCCGCCAGCGAATCCGCCGCCGCGCGCGCGGGCGCGCGGGTCGAAGGCGTCATGGCCGTATTGGTCGTAGGCGGCGCGCTTCTGCGGGTCGCTCAAGATTTCGTAGGCGTGGCCGAGCTCCTTGAAATTTTCCTCCGCCGTGTGATCGCCCGGATTTTTGTCCGGGTGAAATTTCACGGCCTGCTTGCGGTAGGCTTTCTTGATCTCGTCGTCGCTCGCGCCTTTGCTGACGCCGAGGATTTCGTAATAGTCACGTTTGGCCATGGAAATTTACGATTGAAGATTTACGATTTACGCGCGACTGAAAATCAGGCGGCGGCCGCCGGTTTTTTCGCCACAATTACGGTGGCGGGACGCAGCAGGCGATCCTTGAACTTGTAGCCTTTGCGAAGCTGCATGAGGACGTTGCCCTCGGCGACCTCGGCGGATTCCTGCTCGGAGACGGCCTCGTGAAAATTCGGGTCGAAAGGTTTGCCGGCGGCGTCAATCTCCTCCAGCCCGGTTTCGACCAGAACGCTTTTCAACTGCTGCTGGATCATCACCACGCCGGACTGCAACGAATCATTTTTCGTTTCCTTCGCGGCCTGCGCGGCGGCGAGCGCCATTTCGAAGTTGTCCAACACGGGCAAAACTTTTGCCAGCAGCGAGAACGTGGCGTATTGCGCCGATTCAATTTTTTCGCGGGCGGCGCGCTTCTTGAAATTGTCAAAATCGGCGGTGGTGCGGAGCAGGCGCTCCCAATTCTCGTCGGCCTTGGCGGCGCGCGTCTTGAGTTCTTCAATCTGCTCCGGCGTAGGCGGCGGCAAGGTGGCCGGCACCGCGTCGGAGGTTTCAGAATCGGGCAAATCGTTTTCTTTTTTGCTCATGGGCTTTTTGCGTCCAAACATTCAGACGGTCAAGCTAACAGACGTGCGCCGTCCGGGCAACGGCCAAGACGGCTGGGAAATTTGAAATCTGAAATCGCGAATTAGAAATCACTGCGGCGGGACGAGCTTTTGGAAATCCGGCAGCGCGCGCAGCGAGTTCAGATGCGCGTCGGTGCGGGCCTGGGCGAGCAGGTTGCGGGCGGCAGGATTGGTTTTGAGGCGCGCGGCGTTCAGGTCGAGCGCGAGTTTGAGGTTGGCCAGCGCGGGCGCGGTCTGGCCGAGATACGCCTGCAACGCGGCGAGGTCATAGCGCGGTTCCGGCTGGTCGGTGGCGAGCGCGGCGAGCTTCTCCAGCGCCTGTTCCAGCTTCGGCATATTCGCGAATTGCGAGTAGTAGCTGGCGATGGTGGCGGCGTCAGCATACTTGAGGTTCGGGCTGGCGAGCGCGGTGTCGAACAGCTCGATGGTGCGGTTGGTCTGCTGCATCTGCGCGTAGGTGATGGCGAGCGTAATGAGGTTGCGCACATCGCCGGGATTGGTGCGCGCGGTATTTTCCATCTGGTCAATCTGGCCGACGGCTTTCATGCGCTCGTCATTTTGTTTCTTGTAGGACTTCAGGTTTTCAATCAGGCCGGTGATCTGCTCGTTGTAGGGATCGAGCTTCTGACAGGTCTCGGAAATGAGCAGCGCATCATCGAAGCGGCCGAGCGGCAGCAGGAAGTTGATGTAGCGATAGACCGCCTCCGGGCTGTAGGGGCAGAAGGCGAACGCCTGTTTGAATGCGAAGTCCGTCTCGCGGATGAGCGCGTTCTGGCTGGCCTGGGTTTTCTGGCGGAATTCCGCCGGGCACTGCGGCGACAGGCGCCACGCATACATTCCGGCCTGCGAACTGCGCAGTTTGGAGAAAGCCTTCTGCCCGTCATCGTCGCGGGCGAACTTGCGGTCGCCGAGGTAGCCGGTGAAATTGTTGCCGACGTAGGTGCGCTCGCAGAACTTGCAGATGTCGGCGATGGAGGTGTTGTAATCAATGAAATTGCCGCAGAGGCGCGGCGAGAAGTCCTGCCAAAACTTGTGATCGAGATCGAACACATCCTGCGACAGCTCCGGCAGCGGGTTGCGGTTGATCTTCATGATTACGCCGAACGGCGTTTCGTAGGGATACATCCAGTCGAGCGGGAAACTTTCCTCGACGTAAAATTCATTCGTCGGGCAGTGGTCGAAAATCACCTTGCACAGCAGGCCGTTGATTTTCATGACGGCGATTTGTCCGGATACTTGGACGCGTTGATGGCCATCGGCGTCTTGGATGACGTTGGGTTCCTCACCTTGCTGAATTAATCTCGGTTCATTGGGAAATTGCCGGTCATGCGCCAGTCGTCTGCTGACATCATCCGTGTAATCCTGGAAACACTGCTGCGAATCCGCCGGCGACGGGATGTAAATTTCCGACGGCGGATAGACGCCCTGGGCGCGGCGGTAGTTTTCAACGTGCTGGCCCCATTTTGTGAACGGCACGTCGAGCGTGTTGTAGAGCAGCGAGGAAATGCCCTCGATCAGGCGGTTTCCGGATTCGCCGTTGCCGGACTCGATGCCGTCGGTGACGATGGTGCCGGGCGTGGTCAGGCCGCCGACGGCACAGACGTATTTGAACAGCCGGCTGAAGAACGGCGGATCCTGCTGCTGCGAACGGTTGTATTGCGAGCGCAGGTAATCAAGATAGGTGCCGTCGGCGAGCGCGTTCTGCGTGATGAGGTAGCAGTCGCGGCGGTCAAATTTCTGGTCCTGCTCCGGCTGGCAGCGGTGCGGGATGAGGCTTTCGCAGAAAATCATGTAGGTCGGACAGAAGCGACCGGGGTCGGTGCCGCCGAAGACGATGGTATTGCGCGCCATTTCGGGATAGACGAGCTTGGCGTTCTTCGGGTCTTTCAGCAGCTCGGCACGGAGCGTGTTGTCGTAGCTCAATTGGCCGGTCTTGGGATCTTGAAACGGCGGCGTGAACATATCGTGGCCGAACCAGTAGCCGAACCAGTGGTTGCGCTGCTCACTCTTATACCAGTGCGACATCCCCGACCACAGCGGTGCGACGCAGAACAGGGCGAGCAAAATCAGCACCGGCCCGCGCTTGCGGTAAATCACCAGCGCCGCGATGAACAGCACCGGCATCGCGACGAGGAGCAAATTCGCCAGCACCGGCAGGCCGTATTGGTTGTGGGCGAACGACTGCGCGATCCAGTGCGGGGTTTCGCCGAGGCCGAACTGGCCGTTCGGGCCAAACGCGAGATAATCCCAGCCGCTCCAGTTGGGAAACGGCAGCCAGGAAATTTTCAACTGGCCAGCCTTGCCAAAATAAAGTTTGCCGACCGCTTCCACGAGGCAATACACCGCCAGCACGAGCGCCACGCCGGCCCCGGTCAAACCCCACCGGCGGAATTTTTGGTAATGGGTCGCAATGTAGGCCGCCAGGATCGTGATGCCGTAGCCGATCATGATGGCGAACACGCCGTGCGAGGCCGTGAAGAACACCTTGTTCAAATCGGAGGTGGAACGGTCGGCCGACACGTTCAGCACCATGACCAACTGCACGGACAGCAGCAGGTAAATGGTGGTCAGGCCGATGATCCAGTTGCGTTCCCGCGCGTGCATTTTTTTCAGGAACAAAAAAGGCAGCAGGCCGATGAACATATAAACCCAACTGAAGGATTCGGACAGTCCTTGGGCCAGATAATACAACTGGAACAGGAAGCGTGACGGGTCTTGCAAAACGTTGGTGCCTTCGCCGGTGCCGTATTGGCCACGGCTCAACGCGTGGAAAAAGCCCTCGACCGTGCGCGGGTAGCCCCATTGCATCGGCGGGCAGGTCATGCAGGAAATCGGCTCGTAGAGATAGACCAGCACGCCGGCGGTCCACATCACGCCCATCAGGATGACGGATTTCCATTCCGTGAAGAGTTTGCCCGTCCGGATGAACAGCGACCCGGCGACGGCGATGGAGACGATGCCCACGAGGTTGAACAGCGTTTTTTCGGTGAACGTCATCGCGTTCAGCGCCGGCACCGTGCCCTTGGCGATGTAGGCTAGGATGAGTAGGTAAAACGCCGTGTTGATGGCAAACAGATCACGGCCCAGGCGCGGCAGCACCAGCGCGATCAAAACTTCCACGCCCACCGCGCTCAAGATGAGGCTTTGGTGGATCGTCGCCAGCCAGCCGTAAATCAGCATGGCAAAATACAGATACCACCGCTGGTGCGGCGCATACATCCAGCGCATCAGCAGCGCGATCATCGCAATCAGCCACGGGACGCCGAAAATGGAAATGCGGTTGATGACGACCGATTCCTTCCACATGAAATAACCGAAGCCCAGCAGCATGCCAGAAACCACGCCGGACACCACGCAGATGGCGTTTTCCCAGCGGCGATCCACCGACTTCAAATCCTCAATGCCCTCGATCAACATGCTGCTGCCGCGCGAAACCATCAGCGCCAGCAGGCCGCAGCCCATCGCCGAGGCGAACGACTGGCCGACCTCCACGCGCCACGCGACGTTGCCGAACGGCACGATGACCGTCCACAGATAACTCCAGATGGCCCAGAACGGATAGCCCGGCGGATGAGGAATGCCCGCGTAAAACGAGCCCGTGCAGAGTTCGCCGGAATCCTCCAGTGTCAGATTCGGCGCGAGCGTAAACAGATATGCCGCCCACACCGCCGCGAACGTGATCAGCAGCGCCAGCCAGTCCATCCGTCGGAACATGGGCGGCACCTTCACTGGCGTGGCGGCCTTGGGTGTTTCCTTGGCTTGCGGGGCGGTATTTTTGGCGGTGTTTGGTTTGGGCGTTTCCATTGGCGACATTATTCGTTGCTAAAATTCGTTGACGGCGTAAAACAACCATTAGAGTTGAAAAAGCTGTGATTTGTCGAATCAAAAGTGACGGTGGCCAGATGGTTCTGCGCCGAGAGCCGGTCGTCTGCCGGGGCCAGCCCGGCGGTCAAACCTGTCACGGCTAGGCTGAACATGGGGCGTCGTCCCGGCAGGTCGGCATTGTGGTTGAGCGTCATCAGCGTCAGCAGCGCACATGCGGTCGTCGGCACGAGACAGCCCCAAAACCACTTCGCGGCGCGCGGGTGATGGTCGGCGTCAAAAATCCGCCGCTCCAGCCGTTTTGAGGCCGGGCGTGGTTGCCAGGAAAGCATCTGTTGCTCGTTCCATTCCGTCTTCATAAACAATTCCTTTCAGTCGGTCTTTGATTTTCTGCACGCCGTAGCGGTAACGGCCCGCCGCCGTGTTCGGGGAAATCTCCAGCAGGCCACCGATCTCCTCAAACGTGCAGCTGTGCCAGATTTTCAGCACGATGACCTCGCGCTGGTCGGCGGGCAGTCCCGCCAGCGCGCGCATGGCCGCCTGTTCCTCCGCCGTTTCGTCCGGCTCCCGCTCAAACCAGCGCAGCGATTCCCATTCGCGCGTCAATCGCCGCCAGAGCGTGCGCCGGTAATTCCGCGCGCGGTTGCGGTAGGCGCGCACACAATAATGCTCCAGCCGTCCCGGCGGCACCGGCATTTGCATCAGCGCCATGAAGGTTTCCTGCAACACGTCCTCCGCCTCGCCGTGGCCCAGCCCCAGCGCCCGGCCATACAGGATTAGCTCTGCCGCCTTCGCGTCATACAGGCTTTTGCACCAATGTTGTTCGTTCGGTTCCACGTTTCTGCACCATAGACACCGTT
The DNA here is from genome assembly GCA_003151855.1 of Limisphaerales bacterium. GTDB lineage: Bacteria > Verrucomicrobiota > Verrucomicrobiia > Limisphaerales > UBA11358 > UBA11358. Next base: position 8,026 of record PLYV01000036.1, read on the forward strand.
CCCGGCATTTTTGTATAAAAATTTTTCACTTCACCCGCGCCTTGCCTTCCGGCAGCATCCCGCGCAAATGTATCTCGGCAAGAAAATCGTCGTCGTCATGCCCGCCTACAACGCGGCCAAGACCGTCACGCAGACCGTGGACGAGGTTCACCAGCAGGGCATCGTGGATCAAATCATCCTGGTGGACGACCGCAGTCATGACGAGACCGTGCGGGTCGCCTCCCAGCTTGTCGGCGTGACAGTCCACGTCCACGAGAAGAACACCGGCTACGGCGGCAACCAGAAGACCTGTTACCGGCTCGCGATCGAGGCCGGCGCGGACATCGTCATCATGGTGCATCCCGATTACCAATACACGCCCAAGCTCATTCCCGCGATGGCCTCGATGATCGCCAACGACCTGCATCCGTGCGTCCTGGGCAGCCGCATTCTTGGCGGGTATTCGCTGCACGGCGGGATGCCGTGGTGGAAATTCATCGCCAACCGCTTCCTCACCCTCGCGGAAAACCTCATGATCGGCGCGAAGCTTTCCGAATACCACACCGGCTACCGCGCCTTCTCGAAGGAACTGCTTCTCAAGCTCGACCTCTCGGCGAATTCCGACGACTTCGTGTTCGACAACCAGATGCTCGCGCAAATCATCTGGCACGGTTTCACCATCGGCGAGGTGAGCTGCCCGACGAAGTATTTCACCGAGGCGTCGTCCATCAACTTCAAACGCAGTTGCCAGTATGGCTTTGGCTGCCTCGGCACCGGCCTGAAATTTCGCCTCGCCAAAATGGGGCTGATCCAAAGCCGGCTCTTTCCGAAATAAGCCCGCAGTGCAGCAGCGTCGCCCCACCGTCCATCGGGATGATCGGCCGGTCAGCCAAACGGCGGATGACGGCAGGACGCCCGTCGTTTTTCTCGCCCATAAACTATTTCACCCTTAACATTGCGCCATGCCAACGACCTCTTTTCCCGCCGGCCGGGAAACTTACCAAAAAATCGCCGCCAACATCGCCCGCATCATGCGCGGGCAGGAAGCCGCCACGCGGCATCTGCTCGCCACCATGGCGGCCGGCGGCCATGCGCTGCTGGAGGATTTTCCCGGCACCGGCAAGACGACGCTCGCCAAGGCGCTCGCCAAATCCATTGACGCGCAGTTCAAGCGCCTGCAGTTCACGCCGGATCTGTTGCCGTCGGATATTCTTGGTGTTTCCGTTTTCAGTCAGCGTGACCAGCAGTTTAATTTTCACGAAGGCCCGGTGTTCACCAACATTTTGCTCGCCGATGAAATCAACCGCGCGTCGCCGCGCACGCAGTCCGCCCTGCTCGAAGCGATGGGCGAGGCGCAGGTCAGCGTCGAGGGCGAGCGGCGGAATTTGCCGGCACTGTTCTTCGTCATCGCCACGCAAAACCCGGTGGAATTTCGCGGCACCTATCCGCTGCCGGAGGCGCAGATGGACCGGTTCGCGATGCAATTCACGCTCGGCTATGTGCCGGCGGCGGAAGAAGTCGCCATCCTCACCGCGCAGGAACACAATCATCCGATTGACGAACTGAAGCCGGTCGTGTCGCTCGCCGATGTCGTCGCGCTGAAACTGGCCGTGGAAAAAATCCGCATCAGCGCCGAACTGAAACGCTACGTCGTGGATCTCGTCGCCGCGACGCGCACCGCCGCCGGCGTGCAGCTCGGTGCCAGCCCGCGTGCGTCCATTGCGCTGATGAAAATCGCGCAGGCCGAGGCACTGTTCGACGGTCTGGAATTTGTCACGCCGGAGCAGATCCAAAAACTCGCCGTGCCGGTCATCGCGCACCGGTTGGTGCTGGATCCGCAGTCGCGCTTTTCCGGCCTGACCGCGCGCGGCGTGGTGGAGGAAGCCGTCAAAAAACTGCCCGTCCCGGCGTGATGAAAAATATGAATGATGAAGCGACCAGCCAGCCGAGCCTCCACTTCATAATTCTTCATTCATAATTCATCCTTTTGTGAAGCTGCTCTACAAACTGATTTATTGGAACTACCACGCCACGTCCGGCGTTTGGTATTGGGCGCGGCGGCGCTTCACGCTGGCGGGCTTGTGCGTGGCCGGCGGTTTCCTGCTCGCGGGCTTGACGGGACTCGACATCGAAAACACCGTGATTTACCAGTCGTTCGCGCTGCTGCTGGCGTTTCTGCTGCTGGCGTTCGCCGGCAGTTTTCTTTTCCGCGCCAATTTTTCCGTTACACGCTCGCTGCCGCGCTTCGGCACCGCCGGCCAGCCGCTGAAATACCGAGTTGCCGTGAAAAACCTGACCGCAAAACCGCAAGTCGGCCTGACGCTGCTCGAAGAACTTGCCGACCCGCGCCCGAATTTTGACGACTGGCTCGCGTTCCAACTTGCCGAAAGTAAACGCGTCCGGCCGTTCCGCGTGGCGCAGCGCCGCCGGAAAAATCCGTTCCGCCTCGCAAACGTGAAAATTGCCGAAGTCCCGCCGTTGCCGCCGCGCGGCGAAGTGGAGGCAAGCGTGGAACTGCTGCCATTGCGCCGTGGCATTTTGCACCTGACCGGTGTCACGCTCGCGCAACCGGACCCGCTCGGTTTGTGCCGCGCCTTCAGAAACGTGGCCGCGTCGCAGACGCTTTTGATTTTGCCGAAGCGTTATCCGCTGCCGCCCATCGCGCTGCCGGGCGCGTTGCGTTATCAGGAAGGCGGTGTGGCGCTCGCGACAAACGTTGGACGCAGCGAGGAGTTTGTCGCGCTGCGCGATTACCGCCACGGCGACCCGCTGCGGCACATCCACTGGCGGAGCTGGGCGAAAACCGGCAAGCCGATCGTGAAGGAATTCGAGGACGAATTTTTCGTGCGCCACGCGCTCGTGCTCGACACGTTCGACGACGAGCCAAACAGCGAAATTTTGGAGGAAGCCGTCTCCGTCGCCGCGTCGTTCGCCTGCACGGTGCTGACGCAGGAATCGCTGCTCGATTTGCTGTTCGTCGGCAACCAGTCGTATTGCTTCACCGCCGGTCGCGGCCTTGCACACGCCGACCAGATGCTGGAAATCCTGGCGTCGGTGAAAAACTGCGCGGACAAAAAATTCGACGTGCTGGAGCGGCTGGTGTTGAACCACATCGCCGTGGTCAGCGGCTGCATCTGCGTGCTGCAACGCTGGGACGAGTCGCGCCGCAAGTTCGTCCAAAAGCTCAAGGCGCTTGGCGTGCCGCTGCTGGTGCTGATTATCGTGCCGCCGGGCGGCGGCATTTCCGGTGCCGGTGGCGAACTGGTGGACGCGCCGGGCATAATCCGGGTTTTGGAAATCGGAAAAATCGCGGAAGAACTGGCGAAACTAAAATGAAAATCCCGCCATTCCTCCTGCTTGCGACGCTGGCCTTTTGGGGCTGGCAATCTGGGCTTTTGTGGGTCGGGGTCGCGCTCGGCGTTGCGCTGGAAAGCTCACGTTTCATCAAGGCTCGCTTTGATCTGGCGGATGAGGATTTCCGGCGCATCTGGAATTTGTGCATCGTGCTCACGCTGGCGGTCGCGGCGATTGTCTTCACGACGAACGACGAAGGCGGCGGCGGAATCCTTAGCAACCCGACCGTTTCCAACGCCAGCAATGCCACCGTCCACACCGCCACCACGCTGCTGCGCTGGCTGCCGATGACGCTGTTCCTGTTCGTCGCCGCGCAAAAATTCAGCGAGCGCGGCCTGATTCCGCTGTCGGCGATTTCGCTCGTTTTCAAAATCCGCAAACGGCGCGGTGCGGATAGCGTCTGGGATCGCGCGGTGGACGTTTCGTATCCGTATTTCATCGTCTGCCTGTTCGCGGCGGGCTTCCACGCGAATCAAGAGACACACACTTATTTCTGGGGAGGATTCATTTTGCTCGCATGGGCGCTCTGGCCGGCGCGCTCGCGACGGTTCGGCATTTTCATCTGGCTGGCCGCGCTGGTGCTGGCGGTCACGCTTGGCTATACCGGTGCGCGCGGCATCGGTTTGCTGGCACAGGCGAGCCAAAGTTTTAACGTGCAATTCATGCAATGGATGCTCCGCCCGAAAACGGACGCACGGCAAAGCATCACCTCGATGGGGCGCATCGGAAGACTAAAACTTTCGCCACGCATCGTCATCCGGTTGGAGCCGCAAAACGGCAGCCCCGCGCCGACCTATCTGCGTGAAGCCACTTACCGGAGCTATCAGTCGCGCGACCAGGCCTGGCAGGCCGGTTCCGCGGGAAATGAATTTACTGAAGTGTCCGGCGAAACCGGCGGGTTGAACTGGATTTTGTTGCCCGGCGTGACCAACCAATCCGCCGCCCGCATTGCTTGCTATCTCAACGGCTGGTCGGCGGATTTGAAAGTGCCGGAAGGCTTGCTGCCATTGCCGACGGGCTGTAGCCGGCTGGAAAAGCTGCCAGTCGTCACACCGCCCAAAATGAACCGCACCGGCGCGGTGCTGGCGAGCGGACCGGGTCTGGTGATTTTTAACGCGCGCTTTGGTTCCGGTGCGACGTTTGATTCGCCGCCGGATGCAGTCACAAATTTATTGGATTCGTCTGTGCCAACTAATGAACTCCCGGCGCTCGACCAGGTGATTTCCGAAATGAAGATTTCCGGCGCGGACGAGGAACGCAAGCTGCAAGCCGTCCAAAGTTTCTTCGCCAACAAATTTACCTACAGCATTTGGCAAGGCCGCGACAAATTGGCGACGACCAACGAAACGGCGCTGGCAAAGTTTCTGTTGAGCAGCCGCAGCGGCCATTGCGAATACTTCGCCACCGCTACGGTGCTGCTGCTGCGCGAACTCCACATCCCGGCTCGCTACGCCGTCGGCTATGCGGTTCACGAAACCAGCGGCAAAGGCTACGTCGTCCGCGAACGCGACGCCCACGCGTGGTGCCTCGCATGGGACAGCCGGGAAAAAATCTGGAAGGACTTTGACACCACGCCCGGCTCGTGGATTGCCGCTGAGGAACAGCGCGCCTCGGCGTGGCAATGGCTTTCGGATGGCTGGTCGTGGCTGCGGTTTCAAATCGCCAAGTTCCGCTGGGGCCAGACGAACCTGCGCCAATACATTTTGTGGGGCTTGGTGCCGGTGATCGCGGTGCTGCTGTTCCAAATCATTTTTCGCCGGCGCAAACGGAAGGCGACGGCGTCAGACAAAGATTCGGCGGAAAAGATTTTCTGGCCGGGCCTGGATTCGGAATTTTACCAGCTCGAAACCAAACTCGCCGCGCGCGGCGTGCCGCGCCAGACCGGCGAACCGCTCGCCGACTGGCTGGAGCGGACACTGGCCGAACCCGCCCTCGCCGATTTGTGCGCGCCACTGCGCGAGATTTTGCGGCTGCACTACCAGCACCGGTTTGATCCGCACGGTTTGGACGAAGCCGGCCGGAAACGGCTCGCCGAAAAAGTCCGCGATTGTCTGGAACAACTCGCGCGGCTCTGAGTTTTCTCAAACCAGCCGGTCGTTCCGCCGCGTCGCGCGCGCCAGCGCTGCCACCATTCCCCAGAGCGCGAGGAACGCCACTGCGCACCCGGCAAGCCGCGACGGCCAGTGAATCATCTTCGTGTTTTCCGCAGTGAGCGCAAAGGTCATCGGTTTGCCGCCTTCCGTTTGCAGCACCTGCGTGAACGCGAACCGCTGGCCGCGCACTGGCAGGTTCACGCGCAGCGGCTGCACCTTCGCCGTCACGATTTCCTGCGCCTGTTGCAACTTCGTCCATTGCTCGCCCGCCGCCAGACTGTCGCTCGCGCCGAGATTGTAATTTAACTGCGATTGCAGCGAACCGGAACCATCCGTTGTCAACGTCCCGGCGTTGCGGAAATAAAATTCGTTCTGCGCGTTGATCAAATTGCTCGCCTGCGCGGTCTTCAGATCGTCGCCCAGTTTCTTCACTTCGGCGTCGGCATCCTTGTCGGTGGCGAACTTCGCCTTGGCGCGGCTGAAATTCGCCGTGGCCTCGCGCACATTGCCGCCGGCCAATTGCTGCCGTGCCTCGGAAACATCGCGCCGCACCTCGGTTTTCGCCGATGCCTTGTTCTGCTGTTCCATCCGCGAATAGTCGAGCAGGGAAAAACTCGATGACCACGGCTGTGCCGCCGCAACCTCGCGCGTCATCGTGCCGCCCCGCAAAACTTCATAGTTGTAATCCGGCGGCAGATAAACTTCCCAGTGTGCGTTCTTCAGCGGCACGTCAAACTTTGGCGAGGCGAAAACGACTTCGCCGCGCGCCTTCGGAAAAATGTTCGTGCCGACGTAGGTCAGTTCCATCGTCATCGCCGCGTCGTCGGAAGATTGAATTGGCAGCAGTAATTTCCCGTCGCGCACGCTGGGTCGCACCGGCTGGCCGGCGACGAACGCCGACCAAACCTGCGCGCCCGCCGGCAGCCCGACTTCGAGAAATTGCCGGCCGTTGTTGCGCACGGAGAGCGTCATCTCGGTCATCATCTGGCCGTCGTCCGCCACCACGCTGGTGAAATTCGCGCTGTCCACCAGCGCCTCCAGCACCGCCGCGTCGTCGAACCGCCGCACGTCCAGCGCCAGCCGCGCGCCCGGCCGGGCGTAACGATACGCGAGCGTCGTCGTGCTGCCGGAAACATTCGCCCAATCCGGCAAATCCGCTGCGTCCACGCGCTGCAAATCCGCCGCGACGGTTTCACTGACCTGCAACGGTGCCTTGGCCGACACCACGTAAAATCCGGTTTCGC
>PLYV01000082.1 GCA_003151855.1 Limisphaerales bacterium
GCCACATGTTTTTCGGCAACGGCCTGGGCGATCCCTTCATGGATGCGTTCGCCACGCACCCGCCGATTCCCGAACGCATCCACGCGATTGATCCGCAATGGGACGGCAAATTTCCGCCGCTCAAAGAGGAGCAGATTGAAACCGTCAAGCGCGCCGCCCTCAGTGAAATGGAAAGTCAGCGGCAGAATTCGTGGATGGCTGGCGCGGCGGCGGTGTTGGCCACGCAGGAAACCGTGTCGCGCCCGACCGGCGTGCCGTTTTTGGATCCCATTCAAACCTCCAAGCTCCGCCCGCCGCCGGTCATTCATTCCACGTCCGTGCTGCCGAGTCTCGGCAATCCCACGCCGCAACATCTGCGCTACGCCGAGCAGTTGCGCGAAGCCCTGCCGGAAAATCTCAAGGCCGCCGCTCGCCAGCCGCTCGCCGCCACCGCGCTCATCTACGCATTGATTCTGGCTCCCGACGAGAAGTTGCGCACGGAGCAATTGGCGGAAATTGCCAAACGCATTTCCCCCGAAATCTCCGCGCAGGCCGCCGCGCTGTTCCCGGATGTGGCCGCCACCGCCCGCCGCGCGCGGCTGCCGCTGGTGAACCTCGCCCTCGGCGCGCTCCGCAACCTTGACCCGCGCGACTTCGCAAATTTTTCTGCCACGCTCGACTGGCTCGTGGGCAGCGACGGGCAGGTGGAACTGTTCGAGTTCGTCCTGCAAAAAATCGTCACGCATCACCTCGGGCCGAAGTTCGGCGTGGGGCGCGCGGCCACGGTGCAGTATTACACCCTCAAGCCGCTTGTGCCGGATTGCGCCGCCGTTTTGTCCGCGCTCGCCCACGTCGGCAGCAGCGACGCGGGCGAGGTGCAAAAGGCCTTTGCCGCCGGCACGCCGTGGCTGCGCGCGCCCGCCGATGTGCCGTTGGAACTGCTGCCGCGCGAATCCTGCGGCGTGGAAACCATCGGGGCCGCGCTCGACCGGCTGGCGCTGGCCGCGCCCATCATCAAGAAGAACCTGCTCGAAGCCTGCGCCCGCGTGGTCGGTGCCGACGGCGTGATTCTGGAGACCGAGGCCGAACTGCTGCGCGCCGTGGCCGACACGCTGGACTGCCCCATGCCGCCGCTGGGCGTGGGCGAGTGACACCTTTTCATTTGGTGCGAACGTGGTTATTTTGTCCGCGCTTATGGCCGCCCCCATTGTCACCATCCGCAACCTGTCGAAAATCTACCGGCAGGGCGAGATTGACGTGACCGCGCTCAACCACGTTTCGCTCGACATCGCGGCGGCGGAATTTCTCGCGNNTGCTCCACATCATCGCCGGCGTGGACCGCCCCACCAGCGGCGAATGCCTCGTGCAAGGCGTGGATGTGACGAAGCTGAACGAATCGCAGCTCGCCGATTGGCGCAACCAAAACGTCGGCTTCATCTTCCAGACGTTCAACCTCATTCCCGTCCTCACGGCGGCGGAAAACGTGGAGCTGCCGCTGCTGCTGACGCAATTGAACCGCAGCCAGCGTCGCAAACAGGTCGAGACGGCATTGGAACTGGTCGGCTTGAGCGACCGCGCGCATCATCTGCCGCGCCAATTATCCGGCGGCCAGGAGCAGCGCGTGGCCATCGCCCGCGCGCTGGTGACGGATCCCAAACTCATCGTCGCCGACGAGCCGACGGGCAATCTGGATTCGCACAGCGCGCAGGAAGTTTTGGGTGTGCTGCAAGCGTTGCGTCGCGACGCCGGCAAAACCATCATCCTGGTGACGCATGATCCCAAGGCGGCGGCGTTCGGCACGCGGCAGATTCACCTGGAAAAAGGCGAGCTGACCAATTGACTGCGGATGGGCTTGACCATCCGGTTTATTCGAGGGCATTGGCCCGGCAAATCCTAGTGTAAACCTCGGCCAGCGGTTTGGCGGTGCGCGGCAAGGCTGCATTGGCAAAATCCACGGCGAGCAGTCCGAATTTTTTGGTGTAGCCGAACTGCCACTCGAAATTGTCCAGCAGCGACCAGTAGAAAAAACCGCGCACATCCACGCCGTCGGCCAGCGCGCCGTGCAGGGCCGAAAGATTTTGCCGCAAATCGCGCTCGCGGAAATTTTCGTCTGCCGAGGCCGAACCGTGTTCCGTGATATAAACGGGCAGGCGGATTTTCCGGTGCAGATACAAAAGAATTTTTCCCAGGCCGGCCGGATAGCGCTCCACCATGTCGTCGCAGACGAAACCGAAATCCTTCAGCGTCTTTACCGGCGCGCCGCTCGCGGGAATCATCGCGCGGAAATGGTGGAAGCGCACGCGGCCGTAATAATTCAGCCCGATGAAGGTCGAGGCGTGCCGTCGCCCGCCGCCGAGGAACGCGTCGAGCACGAACTTGTTGAACGTGTAGTGGCAGCCAAACGCCGTCGCGCGGTCCCACGGGGAAAACCGCTGGTAGGCGTGGAAAAACGTCCAGTTTTTCGCGATGCCAACTTCCGGCTTGCGCCCCGCGAAGACGCCGTCGCGGCGGATGATGCGGCTGGCCTGCACATGGGCGCGCGCCATGTGGTCAATCACGCGCCGGAACTTGCCAAGCTGCCATTTGTGCTGCGGCGGAAAACCGCCGAGCAGATACGCCACGCAGGCGTAGGTGTCCGGCTCGTTGAAGGTGTTCCAGAGAAAAACCTTTTCGCGCAGCGCCGGCACGAGCTGCTTCACAAAATCCACGAACGCCGGAATCGTCGCCGCGTTGGTCCAGCCGCCGGCGGCATTGATCCACGGCGGATTGGAAAAATGATGCAGCACCACCATCGGCGTGATGCCGGCGGCGCGCAGGCGGTCGAGCAAGTCAACGTAGTGCGCGAGTTCGTTCTGATTCAGCGGCGCGAACGGCGCGGATTGCAGCCGTGACCACTCGATGCCGAATCGGTAGGCGTTGGTGCCGAGTTTTTGCATCCACGCGATGTCTTCGGGATAGCGGTGATAGTTGTCGCAGGCGATGCGGCAGTGGCCGCCGTCCTGCGCGGTGAAATGGGTCCACTCGTTTTCAATGTGGCCCTCCACCTGCGTCGGCGACGTGGCGGTGCCCCAGAGAAAACCCGGCGGAAATTTCAGGATGCCTTCGCTGCTCATCGAGCGGTGGTGACGGCGTGTTCAACGGCTTGAAATAATTTCGCCGGCGCGCTGTCCAGCCACGCGCGGAATTTGTCGGTCGGCAAGCGGTCGGGCAGCTCGGCGAGTCGGTCGAGGTTGAAACTTTTTTCGGCGATGCCGATGCCGAACCGCTGCGCGTCAATGGCATTGACCTGTTGCTCGACGTGGTTTTCCACCGGCACGAGAAACAGCGGTTTGCCGAGCCACGCGGCTTCACTGACGGATTCGAAGCCGGCGGTGCAGACGACGTTGCGGCATTCGGCCATCATCTTCAGGAATTTCTCGCCGTCGAGCTTGTGGAATGTCAGCGACGGCGAATGTTGGAATTCCGCCGGCGCGCCGGGCTTGTCGTAGAAACAGTGCAGTTTGGTTTTTGGATTGGCGGCGCTCCACTGGATGATCTGGTCGGCGTAACCGTGGTTCAACAGATAGACAAGCGTAAAGTCGCCATTGGGATTGGCGGCGAGCGAGAAAAGCTGTTTCCGCAAAATCGGCGGGCCAACGATGATACGCTTCGCCGGCAAATCCGGCGCGGCGTAAAGCGAGAGCGCCAGCTTGGTCGCGCGCGCGCCGAGCAGCCAGGTGTAAATCCTCATGCTCACGAGTTGTTTCCAAAGCTGCGGCGTGCGGACGTAGCCGGGATGCTGGAACATGAACTGGTGGCCGATGGCGACCACCGGCGGACGGTTTTTTTTTGTGAGCGCGTAAAAGGCCGCAATCGGCTCGAAGAAATTGATGATCACGTCCGGCTGGGTTTCGCGGACGATGGCGTCGAGCTGGCGGACGAGGCCAAAATATTTTGGCAGGCTGCCGAGGACGCCGAGCAGCGTGGCGGTGTTGCTGACGGCGCGGCTGTTTTTATATTTGAACTCCAGGGTCGGCAGTTGCCGGACGGGAATCTTCATCGCCGATGAAAAGTATTCCGGAATGGAGCGGTGCGCGCTCACGCCCAGCGTGACGGCGACGACCTGATGCCCCGCCGCCTCGGCCATTTCCTTGACGGCCATCGCCTGAGTCATGTGACCGCGACCCTCGCCCAGCACGCAGAACATCATTTTCATGGAAGTGGATGAGTTTGATTTTGCCGTCGAAATCTTCAATCAGCGCGGTGCAGCTTTCCACCCAATCGCCGCAGTTTAGGTATTCCACGCCGTTGATGGTTTTTGTTTCGGCGCGGTGGATGTGGCCGCAGATGACGCCATGGGCCTCGTGGCTGCGCGCCATCGCGGCGAGCGTGTCCTCGTATTCGGTGACGTATTTCACGGCGGACTTGGCCTTGAATTTCAGATACGCGGCGAGCGACCAGTAGCCGAAACCGAGCGCGCGGCGGAGGCGGTTGAAATACAAATTGAAGTCGAGAATCCAGTTGTAAAGGTGCGAGCCGAGCTTTTCGAGCAGGTGGTTGAAATGCGTGAGGCCGTCCGCCTGGTGGCCGTGGATGACGAGATATTTCTTGCCATCGGCGGCGGTGTGAATCGCCTGGCGCGCGATGGTGACGTTGCCAAATTTCATGCCCATGAATTCCTCGATGAATTCGTCATGGTTGCCGCTGATGTAAATCACCTTCGTTTGCTTGCGGCTTTTGCGGAGCAGTTTTTGGATGAGCGTGTTGTAGTCGTCGCGCCAGAACCAGCGGAACTTCAGTTCCCAGCCGTCAATGAAATCGCCGACGAGATAGAGATATTTGCAATCCACGACGCGGAGAAAATCGAGCAGCTCCTCGACACGCGCGTGTTTGGTGCCGAGGTGAATGTCGGAAATCCAGACCGAGCGGCAGACCAGCGGCTCGTCCAGGGACAGGTCAAAGTGTTGTTGGTCGGGTGTCATGCTCCGAAAGCATCCGTAATCTGCCTGATTTCAGCGGGTGGTGGCAACTTTCTAATGTGGCTGTCACCGGATATTCACCGGGCTGTCACCGGAATGAAACACACCTGCGGTCGTAGGCTTGATATTAATGGGTTTTTAAGTTCGGCGATGCCTGAACATCCTGCCGGGCGTGCTGTCAATGGCCAGCAGCACAAAGCCATTGCCGTCGCCCCGGTTCACCTGCAACTCGCACAGGTCCGAAAGCGGTGCGTTTACATCCGGTGGTGATACATCATGCGCAGCACCTCCGCCAGCCCCAGCCCCAGCGCCAGTGAAAAGGCTACGGTGAGTAGCAGGGTTTTGGCGTTCTTGCGCTGTGCCCACGGCTGCTGGCGTCCGAACATCAGCCGGCCGACGAGGTTGTAAATCAGTTGCATCAAAAAAGAATTGGATGAAATTATTCGCCGCGCCGACGCCGGGTTCACACCGCCGGGATTTTTTCCTCCGCCCACTCCAGCGACCGCGCGGCAGTGTAGTCGTCCACAAACGCCACATCCACCGGCTCGAACTGTTCCATCAACTCGTCCATCTCCGTGACGAGGATCGTGTCCGCCACCGTCGCCTCCACCGCGATGGCCCGCGCCGCCGAGTGGAAGATGCCGATGGTCGGCTGCCATTGGACGAGCCTCTTCACGCAGCCGCAAAAATCAGCAAAGGCGTCACTGAACGCCACCGAGTGTTGCCAGACCGCTGGCTTGGCTTCGCAGACCGCCTTCACCGCCAGATACATGGCCAGCTTGCCTGAGAATGAATTCTCCATGTGCCCAGCTTAAACCGGCGTTGGCAACTGACCAGCGACGGTTGCGTGAAGAATCCGTGCCAATTGCGTGAAGACCTTGGCCGCAAAAAATCACATTTTGGCGCCGGGCGATTTCAGCGCGTTGAGGCGGGTTACAATCAAGTCGCATTGCGGGGCATTTGTTGGCAGCTCCGCCAGGCAGCGTTCGAGATATTCAATGACGTGATTGGTGTCGTGCCGGCGGCTGGCAATCTCCGCGAGGCCGGTGTAAATGGGCAGATTGTTGGTGGCGGTTTTTTCCAGTTCCAAGTAGTCGGCTTCGGCGGCGGCGAATTGACCGGATTCAATCCGGGCGACGGCACGGGTCAGGCGAATGGGGGGAAGATTGGAAAGCGTCAGCGCATGATCCAGAACCGGCAGCGCATTGCTGAACTGGCCCAGTTTCAGGTAAAGACTCGCCTGGCTGAACAGGTCGGGAAGATCATCCGGGTTGCCATTGAGCCGGCGGCTGACCAACTGAAGCGCGTTGGTATAATCGCCGAAAGAAATGTAGGAACGCAGGGCGACATCCGCAATGCGCGCATCATCGGGGTGCTTTTTCACCATCATCTGGAGGACGCCCGAAGCATTGGCGGGGTTGGTTTGCGCCAGCCAGGTGTTGGCCTCCAGCAGGGAGAGTTCCGCGTCCAGCGCGTTCTTTTCGGGCTGCGCCGGTAATTCCGTGCGGAGACGATTGATGAGTTCTTGGGCCTGTCCTTCACGGCCGTAATGCGTGTAAAGCCGGATCAACGCGATTAGTGGTGCCTGAATGTCTGGAGCCAGTGCTTGGGCGCGCTCAAATTGTTGGATGGACTGGCGCGGCAGCCCGGCCTGATAACAGGCGTTGCCCAGCAGATAGCAAAAGGCCGGCTCGTCTACCGGACCGTGTGCAAAATTGAACCGGGCCAGGCTTTGGAAGCTGCCCAGACTGGCGCCCAATGTGTCAACATTGGCGAGATCCTGCTTGGTGCCGGCGGCGAGGTTGGTGTTGCTCTGCAAATTCACATCGGCGGCAACGTTTTTTGCGTCCAGCGCCAGCGCCTGTTCAAACCGTTTTTTGGCGGCCGCCAGTCGTCCGGCGCGTTGCAGTTGCACGCCCCAGTCGTCGAGCGCGACGGAATACCATTCGCCGAGCTGGTGACTCTGCGCCGGCGGCACGGGTTGAAAATGAAACCGCTGATAAATCGCCCGCCGGGCCGGGTTGAGATCCTTCATTTTGGCCGCGCACACCTGCTGCAGTGCGTCGAGTTGCGGGGTGATGGCGTCCCAGTATTTTTCATTTTGCGCCATCGTCTCGGCGGTCAGCGGCGGCGGATGGATGGCATTTTCGGCGTAAGGTTCCAGCCCGAACGCCAAGCCGGCGGCGGGCTGGTAAAACACCTCGGACAAATAGCTGAAATTTCGATTGAGGTAATAAATCGAATTGCTCTGCGCGAGGCCGCTGATGAGCTTGAGCATCCCGGCGGAATTTAACAGCCCCTGATCCAGATTGGTCAGCCAGTCGCCCGGACGTTTATTCGCCACTTGCCGCCGGTAAAACACGGACGCCAGCGAACGCGTATCCAGGGCCAGCCAGTCGCGATCCCGTCCCTGCGCGGCGGCGGCGGCTTGAAAAACCAGCAGCCGTTGCGGGTCGTCGCTCAACATGATGCCGCCGGGAGGAAGATCGCGGAGGGCGGATTCACCGAATCGGGCCAGTGGTTGACGATTTGCCAGCGTTATGGCCGGGGTATTACGGGTCAGCAAGCCAAATGAGACGAGGGTAAGCAGGATGATGAAGCCCGGAACCACGGCGCGTTCAAAGAAGATTTCCAAGATGTTCGGCGGGCGATAAATTTCTTTGGGCTTGGCAAATATGGCCAGCATCAAATTTCCCGCCAGCATGCCGGTGCCGATGCCGGTCAGATAATCCAGACTCAAGAACGGCAGCGCGAGACCGATTTTATTGAACACAATCTGACGGGGGCCGACGAGCGGGTCAAACGCCAGCCAGAGGCACGCCAGCAAAATCGCCAGACGGAGGCTGCGATAAATCCAGATTTGGAACTGGTCAACCGGCGGCTTGTCCAGCGTGCCCAGGTCCCGCATCCGGATGATGGCCGGAAGAATTGGCACGAGGAAATAAAGCATGACCGCCAGCGATATCATCCGGTAAGTCCGCCAGAAAACGCCATAGACATTCACCAAAAGATGCTTGTAGTTTTTGAACGCATTCAGCCAGGCTTCGCCGAAACCCCACGGCGAATGCGGCGACAGGCCATTCCAGAGTGGCAAAATGACGAATATGGAAAATCCGGCCAAACCGGCGAGCGCCAGCCGGAGAAGCAAATCTTTTTTGAGTAGGGGCAGTTGGCCGAGCCACAACACCGCGCCTAAAAACAGGGGGAGCGTGAGGATCATCATCCAATTCTCCGCCATGCCCAAGCCCCAGATAAATGTCGCGGCCTGCAGCCAGCGGAATTCCCGCGTGCTGCGGAATTTGAACAGGCAGAAAATGGCGGCGGCAAAAAGGAGGTTCTCCAGCATCGCGCCGGTGGCGGCGGTCGCCTCCTGCCAGAAATTAAATTCCAAACCACAAACCACGCAGGCGAGAATTATGGGCAGTTTTGATTGCCAGCGGCCCAGCATTGGCAAGGGGCGGTCCCAATCCGCCAGTTCCAGCGAACGCGCCAGAATCCCCAGCGTCAAGGCGCCACACAACGCGGAAAACAAATTCAATCCCGATGCCACCCAGCCGGAAGGCAGCAGTCGTAGTGGCAGGGTGAGCAGCCAAAGCAACGGCTGGCTGTTCATCGGCTGCCAGTCCCACCCCGCCACCTTGGCTGTCAGGGACAGGCTGGTCAGCGTCACGCCGTGGCTTAAGGTCAGCGCATAGACGATGAAGGTCGCCAAGGCGACTTGCAGCGGGAATCGGCGTAATAGTGAAATCATGTTCAGGAAAAGAGGATCGGCGGGACCGCGCAAAGATCCTTTGTCTCTGTTCACCAAACCACCATCTGCCGGGCTTTGTTAATCATCGGTTTTCCGGGCCTGGATTTGCGGCGGTGGTTGGAAGCGATTGGGATGGCCTGGTTTTTCTGGCGCCACCGACCGGGGCTGATTCCAAAATGGCGGGTGAACATCAGATTGAACAAGCTTAAGGATTTGTAGCCGCTTTCCAAGGCCACCTCCACCACCTTGGACTGGCTGGTGGCCAGCAATTCACGCGCCCGTGCCAGTCTGATTTCGGCTCGCTTGTCCCGAAATGACATTCCGACTATGTCGTAAAAAATCCGGCTTAAGTGTCGCGCTGTGCAATTGGTCAGCTTCGCCAGTTCGTCAAGGCTGATCTCCAGCAATATATCCTGCGGGTTTTCCTTCAAGAACATCCGCAGCCGATGCGTGGCATCGGTGTTTTCCGGGCTGGGTGTGTCTTGGCTTAATTCTTTGCCCCAAGCTTCGACCCAAAGCTGGATCATGGCCAGTCGGGACGCCAGCCCGCCCTGGTTTCGGCTGGCAGACAATTTACTCATTTTAAGCGCAACCGGGTTGGCGGCTGGCAGAACTTGAAAGGCAAAATCTTTTTGAGATGCCGCCTGATTGAGAAAAGCCAGCTCGCCGTGCGTAATCAATCCAGCGAGGCGTTCTGGCATCACAGAAAAATAACAGAGCGACAAGACGTTCAACTGGCTTGCCAAAACGCGTCCCTGCCTGCCTCCGGCCATCAGCAGAACCGTTCCGGCCTCCAGTTCTGTGCGGGACTGCTCCTGCAGCCAGTAACCGTTTCCGCTGGTAATTTGTATCAAGGACCAACCAGACAGTTTGGGCATCCACTCTTTGCCTGGCGACAGGGAGAACTCCCTGAATGCCAAATGCGGCGCATACAAATGATCGGGCTTGATAATTTCGTTCACAATTTTCAAAACTTTTGCACTCATCAACTTTGTGGGTTGGCCTTTGTCGTAAAACCAATCCACTTCCTGCTCTGAAACCGGCCCATTGCAGTTGTGGGAAACTTTTCCGTCTCGGAAAGAATAAGTGGCGGGGGTTACGATTCGATGGCGGTTTTGAAACAGATTGGAAACTGTTTTTCTCGGTTTCCGCCGGGAAAGCTTGTGGCGCACGGTCTGGAATTTTTCAGCAATCGGGGTTCATTGGGGCTTTTGTCACCGGATTGTCACAGTTTCGACGGGAGTTTGTAATATGGAATGTTCAACTTACACGAACGTAAATTTCAGCAGCGTCACCCTTGCTGTTTGCCGCGAGGGAAGAGGGCAGTGATTGTCTGCCATCGGTTTGGTTGCCGGCCGGTTTTCGTCACAGCAAATGGCAAGCAGTCAAATTGACAGATACGATTGGCAACAATGAACGGACTTATTTTGTTCACCAGCAACATCATTCAAATTCAAGCAATGGGAATCTTCATCCTGACGACGATTCGCGTCCGGATGTTGGGATTATTTTTTGTCCTGTCGGGGAAATGGCGGGGTTTCAAAATTTCGGCCGCATGACCTTGATTAGGTTAATTATGATCAGCAGGCGCTTCCCGACTCTTGGCGGATACGTGCGGCACTTTGCCGTTTTATGGCTGTTGTCGATTTGTGGCTGGGCGGCGAATTCGAAACTGGTTGCCGCCCCGGTTGCAGATGTCGGCCCGCCCCGTTTCAAGGTCATGGCCTATAAAGTTGAGGGCAGCACGCTGCTTTCCACGAATGATCTGGTTCCGCTGTTTGCCAGTTACACCGGAGCCAGCATCGGGGTGGCAGACTTGGTGAAAGCCGCTTCCGAATTGCGTTTTGAATTCTATAGGCGGGGTTATCCACTTCTGAGTGTTGCCATCGCACCGGAGCGGATAACCAATGGCATTGTCACGCTGAATGTATTTCAAACCGCAGTTCCCCAGGTGGTGGTGGATGGTGAATGCTATTTGCGCTTTACCAACAGCCCGTCGTCTGAGCCGCCCAATCAAGCGGAAATTGCCCAAGCGCGCGTTGATTTGACCCAGCAGATGTCCGAACTGGACGCCGCAGAAAAGATGGCTGAGCTGAAGGCCAAGGACACCCGGATTCATGTGGTGTCCACCAATGCCGGTCCCCGGTTCGCGGTGGACAAATATCTGGTCGCAGGCAATTCGGTGCTTTCCCCCCGGATGATGGCGGCCGTGCTGACAAACATAGACGGGGCGTTCGGGACGAACGTCGGTTTTGAGGGGATTCGCACGGTGAAAGACGAACTTCAGCGAGCCTATCGGGAGCGTGGTTATGTCACGGTGGCGGTGGCGGTGCCCCAGCAGAAACTGACCAATGCCACGGTGAAATTGCAGGTGACCGAAGGCCGGCTGGTCGCCATAAAGGTGACTGGCAATCGTTATTGCAGTTCCAACAACGTAATGCGTGCGCTGCCCAGCCTGCACACGAATATGCTGCTTAACGGCCCGGTTTTTCTGGCTGAATTGAATCGCGCCAACGCCAATCAAGACCGCCAAATCTATCCCGTCATCGGCCCCGGCCCGGATTCGGGCAGCAGTGCGCTCACCCTCAAGGTCAAGGATCAACTGCCGGTTCATGGCAAAGTTGAATTCAACAATGAAAGCTCGCCCGGTTCGCCCGATCTGCGGGTGAATTTTTCGGCGGTCGCAAATAATCTGTGGCAGTTGGATCATTCATTGGGATTTCAATATGGTTTTTCGCCCGAGTTATCAAAGCCGGGCCAGTGGGATATTTACGATACGCCGGCGGTCGCCAATTACAGTGCGTTCTACCGGCTGCCGCTGGGCAATCCGGAGCCGATTGCGGATTTGATCGTGAATAATCCCGACAATTTTGGCTACAATGAAGCCACCCATAAATTTGAACTGCCGCCGCCGTCCGGGCGGCCGGATCTGACTTTCTTTGCCAGCCGCTCCACGATTGACAACGGAGTGGCCACCTTGTCCAGCACGAATCTTTACAGCGTCGGCGGCAACAGCCTGGTTGAGAGCGTGGATCATGAAGATATCACGATCAATCAGGACGTCGGCACGCGCTTGAGCTTGCCGTTGCAGATGGCGGCTGATGTTCAATCCACTTTTTCCGGCGGCCTTGATTTCAAGACCTACCGGTTGGGCAGCGGCCAGACCAACCTGTTTACCCTGACCAGTGCCGAGATTGACTACAATACCACGCCGATAACGACCAATTTTGTAGTTTCCAAACTGCGTTCGCCGGTGCCCTACACGGTCAACCAAATGCACTATCTCCCTTTGGCTGCGCGTTACGATGTCAATTGGCGCGATGGGCTGGGGACCGCCACGATCGGGTTGGGATTGAGCGCCAACGTCTGGTATGACAGTTCCGTATCAAAAACTGCCGATAACACCAACCATGTGCCAGTAACCGTCAATACTTATGGCAAATCGGCCCTGCAACTCATCACGGGTTCCAAACAATCTTCCGGCAATTGGTTTGTGCTTACCCCCACCTTCTCCCATAACTTTTCCTTTCACACCAATTGGCCGGCGTCCATCCGCGCCGATGGCCAATGGTCCAGCGAGCCTTTGATCAGCAACGAACAATACAGCATCGGCGGGGTCAAAACCGTGCGCGGCTATCATGAGGGGGAAGCGTCCGGCGACCTGGGCTGGCATGCCTCGCTGGAGCAGCAGACGCCGTCGTATATCGTCGGTATGGCATACGGGAAAACCCCGCTCACCATTCGCGGCCTGGCCTACATGGATTATGGCGCCGCCTATTTGTTGGATCCGCAAGGGCGCCCGGATAATGTTAGTCTCTGGGGCACCGGTTTCGGGCTGAGCGCCGCGGTAGGTTCCCACTGGCAATCGCGCTTCCTGGTCTCCTTCCCGTTGATCGGCACCCGCATCACGCCGCGCGACGAGCCTTTTTTTAATTTCGAGCTGACCGCCCAGTTCTGAATCCTAAACTAATATGCCCTGGAAAATAATTTCAGACCGCGTGTGGCCCGTGAACTGGGGGAAGTCCGATTGCAGGATAATTATGTCCTGAAAAACATGGGTAATTTCAGGTCAACCATGTGCTGAAATGCGTTTGTCTGTTTTTTAGTTAACCGATTTGTTATGAAAAATATTTTGCTTTGTCATTTCCGTCACCTGCCGGTTGTGGTCTTGCTCTTGTTGGTTGGGATGGCTTGCCAGCCCCAAGCCCGGGCTAACCCGGTCGGCGGCACGGTGGTCCAAGGCTCGGCTTCGTTCAACACTTCCGGTTCCCAGTTCACCATCAATCAATCGTCGTCCAGCGCGTTCATCAACTGGCAGAGTTTCAACCTTGTTGCCGGCGAGACCACGACGTTCGTCCAACCCTCGTCTTCCTCGGTGACCTGGAACTACATCAACGACCCCAGTGCGTCCAGCATCAACGGCAACATCAATGCCAATGGTTATGTGGTGTTGCAAAATCCCAATGGCTTCGCCATCGGCGGTTCGGCCACCATTTCCGCCAATGGTCTGGTGATGACCACGGCTTCCACTCCGGCATTCGACCTTGCCAGCGGCGGGGCCTGGAACTTTAATGCACCACCGCCCACCGCCAAGATCATCAACTATGGACAGATCAATATTGCCGGCGGCGGTTCGGCCTTCCTGATTGCCAGCGACATTGAAAACAATGGAACGATTTCGGCTCCGGGCGGGAAAATCGGCCTCTATGCCGGCGAGAAAGTTTTGGTTTCCACCTCCCCCGATGGCCGCGGGCTAAGCGCCCAAGTCACCCTGCCGGTGGGTTCGGTGAATAATCAGGGCCAATTGATTGCTGATGCCGGCAGCATTGCCGCCCAAGCCAAGTTCGTCAACCAGAACGGACTGATGCAGGCCAACTCTGTTCAAAACGTCAATGGAGTCATTGAATTGGTGGCGAGCGATAGTTTGAATCTAGGTGCTAGTTCGGCCATTTCCGCCAGTGGCGATGCGACGGCCGCCAGCGCCTCTCCCGGTGGCTTTGTGGTTTTGAAATCAGACAACACCTACGTCGACACGCCGACCTCAACCCTTAATGTCACCGGCCAATCCGGGGGGCAGGATGGTCTCATCGAGATTTTTGGGGCAGGTGTGACGGCTGGCTCCATCCAATCCAGCATCGGGAGTTATTACCAGCTTTTAATCAATCCCTATGACATTACTCTCACCGGCGACACCACCGACACCTCATCTTCCAGTCCGATTCTCAACGTGAACGAACTCTCCGGCTACTCGCAAATTGATTTGCGGGCGTTGGACAACATCGAATTGGGAACGGTTTGGGATCTGGGCAATTCAGGTTCAGCGGCAACCTTGAGCCTGACGGCGGGCAACAACGTCATTCTTGATGACGGTTCGGCAATCAAAGCCGGCAGTAAATGGAACGTGAACTTGACGGCCGGCACCGGACTGGCCAGCAGCACGCTTCCCACTTCCGGCAACGACGGGATATATCTTAACGGCAGCGCTTATGTTCAGACGCGGGATGGTAGCATTAATATCAACGCGCCGAATGAGGTCATCGTTCAAGGAGGGGCCATTCGGACGGTGAACGGCGGCAGCATCAGTGTTGCCACGGAATATGGCGACGTGAACAGCGGATACAATGTGAATGGGTATCTTTTTGGGCAAAAGAAGGCGCCTTATTACAAGGTTAACTCGGCCAATCTGGGTGGTATCAGCACGGCTGCTGGCGGCAATGTCACCATCAATGCCGGCGGCAATGTCATCAGCTACCTGCCGGTTCAAAGCGATTATGCCAACGCCCAATTTGATGCGGGGACCGGTGCCTTTGGTTCGCAGCCAGGGAATGTCACCATCACCGCCGGCGGCAATGTGTATGGCCATTATGTGTTGGCCAACGGCATCGGCACCATCACGGCTGGCGGGGATATCGGCGTGCCAACACCCCCGTCCGGCGTGATTCCGATGCTGGATCCTCTGACTTATGGCTTTGCCCTAAGCCTGATCAATGGCAGTTGGAATGCTCAAGCCCCCTACGGTAGCATCTATGTGCAGGATGTGCGTAATCCTAACGGGGTTTTTGGTGAAAAAGCGGGCAGTTCGCCTGATAGTTACGCGGGCTATCATTATTATAATTACGACCCCAATTCCTCGATTTTGTTTCAAGCGGGTGATTCGGTAGAGATCACCGGTTATGAGGCACCTCACACTCCTTATTCTAGTGGCGATGGGGGACTCGCGATCCCAATGCTGTTTCCACCAACGCTTCAAGTCATCACCGGCTCCGGCGATTTTATAATGGACACCTCGGTCATCCTGTTTCCTTCACCCAATCAGAATTTGAACCTCAACATCGGTGGTGATTTTGTCGGGATACCCAATGGTAATCCCATCAACTTGGAGATGTCTGATAGCGCTTCCGTTCGTTGGATCGGTGACACCACTACTTTTGGAACCAGTGACCACGGCACTTCACCGCTGAACGTTGACAACCCTAATCCGGTTGAAATCTCCGTGTCGGGAAATGTTCAGGACATTAACCTCTACACCACCAAAGCCACGCACATGACGGTGGGCGGTAATATGGATAACTCTGGCTTTGCGGGGGAAAACCTCCATGCCAGCGACGTCACCTATATCAATGTGGCCGGCAATATCTACAACAGCCCCATTTACACCTTTGCCGGATTGGGTTCCCCCATTGTCAGTGCCAATTCCCAGCAACCCGGGGTCTGGGACTCGTTTTTTTATCTGGCGGTGGATCCTGCTCAGGTGGCGGCCCTGACCAGTTTTGATGCCAATAACACGACCCTTATTGGGCCAAACGGTCTGCCCTATTATTTGAAAGAGAACAATTATCTGCTCTTTCCCAGCAGCTTGGGTTCCACCACCCAGTATGGCAGTAATCCAGGGTTTGTTTATGACTCCGCATCCCATCAATTGGGTTTTAGGGGTAATATGTCCAGCGCATTGTCGGCGAGCCAGATTGCTGCCTTGGAGGGTGGCACCCTGACCGTTATCGTGGCCAATTCGCAAGGCGTGCCAATCCTTGACGCCAACGGCCATATTCAAGTGACCACCTATCATTTTGCCGGCTCCACCGCCATTGCCAGTCTGGACGCGCAAAGCCAAGGTGCGACCACGACCCAAGGCCTTGGCTACCTGATTGGCGGTCCCGGCCAGTTCGATATCAATGCGGCTTCCCTGGATCTCGGCTATTCTCCTGGAATTATCTCGTATGGTTTCGGCGGGCCTTATTCTTATCTGGAAAGTGTATCCGGAAAGCCCGGTTTCGGCGGGGCGGGGATCAACGTAAATGTGGGCGGCAACATTAACATGATCACCTCCGCCATTGGCTCAATGGATGGCGGAAACGTGAGCGTCAATGCCGGCGGGCAGATGAACCTCAGCCAGGGAACTTTTGATTTTCAAACCAGTGACTGCTATGGCATTTACACTTCCGGCCATAGCGATGTCAGCGTCACGGCGGGCGGCGACATCAATGTCGGCGGCGGGTGCATTGCCACTTTCAATGGCGGCAATGTGTTCGTGGAATCGTTCAATGGATCGGTGAACGCCGGCAATGGTGCCAACAAGGCTTTGTTTGTATATGGAATTTTTCTTGATGCGAACGGACTCCCGGTTTTCGGGGAATTCGGAGACCTTACCGATCCGACTGCGCTTAAAGCCAACCCTGCGCCTTATGGTAGCGGGATTCTGGCGGAATATCCCACCGCGAAATATCGGACTCGGGGTGGCAATGGTCAGCCGGGAAACATCACCATCCTTACCCCCAAGGGCAACATTGTTTCCAGCCGCGGCGGTATTTCACAGTTTGCCTTGAATGGCAGCATTGCCGGCGGCCCGACGGTGACGCTTGAGGCCGGGACCCAAGGAGTGGCTGCCACTGCGGATCAGGGAAACATTACCCTTGGCGATGGCGGAGTTATCGGTGGCACCATTAACATCACCGCCCAGGGAAACATTGAGGGTTTGATTGTTTCCCGGCAGAACGCCAACGTCCAGTCCCAGCAAAATATCAGCATCACGCTGCTTTCCGGCGGCACTGCCGATGTTGCCTCCGCTGGAGCCACCACTGGCACCATCGTTGGCATCGGTGGCGTGAATGTCTCCGGCGCTGGCGGAGTGACGGCGTCCTTGCTTGGCCAGAATGTTTCCGTTGACGGTGGCACCGCCCAAAGCACCCTTGGAACCAGTTCTGGCGCCACCGCCTCCAGTCAGGCGGCTGCGCAACAGACCAGCCAGGCGGATCCGCAACAGGTTGCCAGCAATGACTCTGGAGACGACGATCAGAAGAAAAAGAAGAAAACGCAGGTCCTGCACACCAGCCGGGTCACCGTTCTCCTGTCCACTGCGACCACACCGCGATAAAAAACAAAACCTGACTGCAAAAAGGCGCCGAAGAGGCAAAAGGAAGCAAGGCGAGGGTAAAACCCCGTGGCCGGCGGCCCGGCCAGCGTGGCAAAAGGACTTGGTTTTATTGCAAAAGGAAAAGGTTTTGTGACAAAACGAATTACCTCCGTGACAAAATGAATTCCTTTTTCCGCCAAATCAACCCAAGTTATCCTGAAAAAAGACTCGGCTGTCCTGTTTTTTTGACTCTGAACAATAAAAACCGGTGGTGCAACCCGGCCAACCGCCAACCTCAATCTGTCAATCGCCCTTTGGTTTTCGTGTCATTTCGTGTGTTTCATGGTTTCAATCGCGTTTTTTAGTATCCATCAATTTTTCAAATTTCAGAACTTGCTAAGTGACCTTTTTGCAACGAACGGCATTGAAGTCGAATGCTTTCGCTAAAACTAACCGTAAATCGCTTGTTTTAAGCATGATGTATCTTTTGTTGGTTGGTCCTTAAACAGATTAAGCATGTCCTTGGACATGATGTTTATTCACTCATTTGCTGTTAACCTCTGTGCGCCTGACAAAATTGGTTGATAAAAAACTCAAACTTAATCAAAAAAATGAAAAGAATGTATAAAACAGCATTGCTAGCCGCCCTCGGGCTGGCCAGTGTTACGGCAGCGAAATCTGCTACCTATAATGGTGACTTGCTCGTCGGTTTCACCACCGGCAGCGGTAGCGACGTCATTTATGATCTCGGCTCGGCCTCGTCGCTGACCAATGGTCAAACTTGGGATTTATCTTCGGTCCTCACGGGTTATACCTTGAGCGGCGTGGAGTGGGGTGTCATCGGCTCAACCGGCCCCGTTTCTGGTGGGTCAGGCCTCAATAATCAACGCTATGTTTACACCACGGATTTGACGGATCCGCAGAATCTTACCGGCAAGAACATGTGGAATGGTATCAACGGCACGGCGGTCCCTGGCATTTATCAAAACTTTACCACCACTGGGGCCGGAGCCTCCCTGTCCATCGCCTCAACTGACATTTCGGGAAATAGCTGGTATGGCTCGACCACCATCAGCGGCGGCAGCGGTAATTCGTCGGGATTCTTTACTGCCTATGCGGATCCGAACACGACGGGGCTTGGCTCCGTAAATTTCTATCAAGCAGTTGCCACCGACACGGCCCCGACGCAATTCGGAACGTTTTCCCTCGATGGCACCAGCACGCTGACCTTCGCCGCAGTTCCGGAACCCTCCACCTTTGGGTTGTTCGCAGCGGGTGGCGGTCTTCTGCTCCTGACCTGGCGGAACAAATTTCGTAGCAATAAAGCCTGATAACAACGAATCAAACAACAACTAAACCAACAAACAATTAATTAAAATGAAACTGAATCAATATATTATGGCGGCCTCCCTCGCTCTGGGAATGACCGGCCTTTGCAATGCAGGAACGGTCTATCTTAGCGGTTCCACGGCGATGCGCGGCACGGTGTATAGCACGCTGATCGCCCCGGGCGCGGTGTTCACCGCTGCGCCGACCACCACTCTTTTCGGTGGTGGCGGTTCCAGCGCCAACTTCATGGCGTTCTCCGGAACCCTGGTCGGTGGTTCTGGCACCACGGTGGTTCAATGCCATTGGACGGGTTCGGAAGGCGGCATCCTTGACGTGGCCAGCAACACGGTGGTTCAAAATACGTTCATTGATTCCAGCCTCTTGGATGGCACGGATCATGGCGCGGCCAACCCCGGCACCACCACCAGCCAAAATGTCAATCTGGCCTTGGCGGACAACTCCCAGCCGTTTTCCAGAACGAAAACCCCTTCGATTACCGCGAACAAGCTGGTAGGCATTATCACCTTCAAATGGGTGCGTAATCCGGGTCTTTGGACCGGCACCAGTGTGTCGGACAATATGATTCGTCAGGCGTTAAAGGGCGGTTGCCCTCGCTCCGTGTTCTCTGGAGTTGACGGTCAGACCAACGACTTTGTGTATGTTTCCGGCCGCGATAACCAGTCTGGCACCCGCGTGAATGCCTTTGCCGACAGCGGCTTTGGCATCTTTGCGCCTCCCGGTCAGATTGAGATGAACAACTCTGGCGTAATGCAGCTTCTTAATGCCACTGACTATGTTGGCGACTATGGCTTCAGCAGCGGTGGCACTTTGGCCAAGACGATGGGTGCCAACACCACTGCGGCCAGCGACCTGAACAATGGTGTCACCGGCTATTCAGTCATTTCCTACTTGAGCGTTGGCGATGCGGCCACGGCTATCAGCAGCAACGCCGTGGAAGTGGCTTACAATGGCGTTCCCTTCAGTGCACAGGCCGTTAAGGAAGGTAATTACTCCTTCTGGGGAAATGAGTATCTCCTCAAAGCCAACAATGTGGTGGCCAACTCCGAAGCCGACAAAGTTTACACCTTGCTCGGCACCACCAGCACTGGCATCAACAATTACTGCGACGGCACCAAGGCCATCAAGGTGACGGATATGCACACAACTCGCTCTGGTCCGACCTCTGATCCGGTTCATAGATAATTATTAGGTTTTTCAAAGCCGGCGTGGACCATGTCCACGCCGGCTCATTACTTTTAACGAATCAAGTAAGAAATGTTTTAACCCCGCTAAAAACCTTTGTATTCGATTCAGAAGAAGCATTTGGCGAAATGGGCGAAGCAACTTGGAAAATCACGGAGGCAGCGAGGATAAAAATGCGGATGTCATAACATGAGAACGACCCTAAAAATTTCTTTGATCCTGAACCTGATTTCAATGGGATGTCTGGTTTATTTTTTGATAAACCAAAGGTCGGGGCACAAACTCCCGGAATCTTCAAGTCCTGTGGCACCTGGTGTTGCTGCCCCACAAGTTGCCGCCGCTGCTACCCAGACAGTGCAAGCCATCACTGCCAAGCCATTCCGCTGGAGCCAGTTGGAGTCAGCCGACTATCGTGTTTATATCCGGAATCTAAGGAACTTTGGTTGCCCCGAACCGACCCTCCGCGCCATTGTGGCCGCTGATGTAGATGTCGTTTACCGCCAGTGCGGCGGGGAATTGGAACGGAAACTGGCTGTTTTGGCCAACAGTTCCTGGGCCGTCCAGTTGAGTTCTTATAATGACCAGCAGGCTTTGAAGGCCGAGTTGCAACGACTTCCAGACGAGGAAAATGTGGAAATTGCGGATCTGTTGGGATTGAATTCAAATGCGCTTGAGGTCGCCGGCAATGTGACCTTGCCGACACCGAACTCCCGTCAAAACTTGAGAACCATGCCGATTGTGGAGCCGCTTGTTTTCCGAAACGTGGATCTTGCCGCCTTGAATTTTAACGAGGAGGAAATTGAGGCCATCAAAGATTTGCGCCAGACTTTTGTGGATGAAATCGGCGGCCCAAACCAGGATCCCAATGATCCAGTTTACCGGGAGCGCTGGCAAAACGCTCAACTGGAAATAGACGGCAGGATGCGCGGACTGTTGGGCGTGACGGCCTATGAAGATTATCAAGTGGCGGCGGAAGGAGCGGGTTCGGCGCTCGCCGCCGCTAATCCGTGATTTTAATTAGCTGCCTCTGCCAAGCGTGCCTGTCCTTTATTAGTGCCGGTCAGTCCTGTTGCCGCCGCCGTCAATCCCGGTTTCGAGATTGCTTGTGGTAGTCATTGACCCGCTGAAGGGCTTCAGCCCTCTGCGCCGGGGTCAGCTTTTCTCCCGCCAGTGGACTGGTGTCGCTCATCTCTTCCAGATAATGGTTGCCCGCTTTGTCTCCGTTGATCACCGCCAAGGCAAACCATTTGTAGGCTTCCACCGGGTCTTTGCTTACTCCCAAACCAGCCTGATACATGCGGCCAAGGTTCATGCAGGCCTTGCCATTGCCTTGCTGGGCAGCCTGGCGATAACAAGCCGTGGCCGATTCTGGACTCACCTTGACCCCACACCCCTGCTCATACATAAACCCCAAGGAATTGAGGCAACTCGTGCAACCGTGGGCCGCCGCTTTTTTATACCAGTGGAATGCCGCCGAATAGTCAATTGGGGTGCCCTCGTCGCCAAAAAAATAAATATCTCCCAAGGCTGCCAGCGCCTCCGGCTGGTTTTGTTTCGCCGCCAGACGATACCATTTTAGAGCTTCCTGAAGGTCATGCGTGACCCCACGTGCCTCAGCAAAGCTGCGCCCCAGGCTGTATTGGGCCAGGGGATCACCTTGTTCGGCGGCCTGACGAAACCAATAGTTGGCCGCCGCCGGGTCCGTCCCCACCCCCACGCCTTGGAGGTAATAGACTCCCAGGTCATCCTGGGCGAAAGCGTAACCTTGTTTG
This sequence comes from Limisphaerales bacterium, assembly GCA_003151855.1. GTDB lineage: Bacteria > Verrucomicrobiota > Verrucomicrobiia > Limisphaerales > UBA11358 > UBA11358. The sequence goes on from PLYV01000082.1 coordinate 21,343, forward strand.
GCGGCCTGAAGCATATATTCCGCAGCTTTGGTATCATCATGGGGCACACCGTCTCCCTTGGCATAATGAATCGCCAGAAAATATTGCGCGCTGGCATCCCCTTTTTCGGCGGCAAGTCGGGCGGTTTCCAGCGTAAATAGTTGCGAGGCACACCCGGCCATGATCGCAACCAAAACACCAGCTAACGCTGATTTGACAGCAACAGCCCAACAGGTGTTGTGAGTCAGTTTCATAATAGGCGTTAATTTCTAACAATGCGGCCCGTCCTTGTCAGGTAAAGAATCACTGCCAAAAGCAACAAATAGGTTACGAAAATGCGGCAAATGTTACAAATCACCACCAATCGCCACCGGCTGCCAAAGCCCCCTGCTTGGATTGTTACAAATTGGCTATTTACAATATATTATGAACATATCAATGCGTGTCCTTGAAGCGTTTGTTGATGTCCTTAAACAGGTAGAGCCAAGGGTGGGAAGCCGCTAACTTGGCTCACTGTTAAAATAGTGAATATCCAGAACGAATAAAAAACGAATTATGAAAGAAACCTGTAAGATCGCTTTGTTGATTGCCCTTGGCTGCGCGAGCAACTTGTCCACTCATGCGCAAACTGCCTACAACAATGATTTGATCGTCGGCTTCACCACGGGAAGCGGAAACGATGTGGTTTATGACCTTGGTTCGCCAGCCTCGCTCACCAACGGAGAAACATGGAATCTTAGCAGCCTGATATCCGGCTTTACCTTAAGCAGCACGCGGTGGGGGGTCATCGGTTCGAAGGGGCCCGTTACTGGTGGAGCCAGCCTCAATAATCAAAGGTTTGTCTACACCACATCTTTGACTACACCGCCAAATGTTACTGGAAAGGCTGCGTGGACCGCAGTTGATACCACGGCCATGCCGTATAGCTATCAATACTTTCCTGCTGCCGGTGCCGGTAATTCGCTGACGATTGCCGCGACCGATCCTGCTAGTTGGTTTACGTTAACTACCGTGGATGGCGGAAGCACTCAAGGATTTCAGGCCAATTATGCAGATCCGAATGTGTATGGCGCGATTGCCGTTGGCTTCTATCAGGCGGTTGCCATCGATAGCACTCCTACAAACATTGGCACTTTCACATTAAGCGCCAGCAAAATCTTGACCTATAATGTGGTTTCGGCCTCGGTCAGCAGCACCAATGCTTATCTGACCTCTCTGGCGTTGTCTCCGGTGCTGGCATTTTCTCCGACCTTTGCCTCAAATGTGTTGACGAGCTACACGGCGACGGAAACTTACGGCAATTCACCAACGGTAACGGTCGTCAATGCCGATCTGACGGCGACCAACCGGTTGATCTACAACGGCACGACGAACTTGCTGGCCTCAGGCGTGGCGAGCTCCGGTTTGGCGCTGGCCTTGGGGGGCACCAACGTGGTGAAAGTCCAGGTGACCGCGCAGGACGGTGTGACGGTGAATATGTATCTGGTGAATATCATCGAACAGCCCAACCAACTGACCCAGCCGAAGCTGACGAACAGTGTCAGTGGTGGGATATTGACAATGAGTTGGGCAACGGATCGTCTGGGCTACCGGTTGCTGGTGCAGACCAACCATCTGAACTATGGTATTAGCGGCAATACGAACGACTGGGCCACCGTGGCGGGTTCGACGGCGATCACCACGACAAACATTCCCATCGTGACCACCAACATGAATTGCTACTACCGCTTGGTCTATCCGTAATCGGACATCAAGGCCGGGTGCCGCCTAATTCCGGCTTCCGGTCCAGTGGGGCTAATTTATACCTCTGCAAAACCTGGTTTTGCAGAGGTTTTTTTTGCCCCGAATCCTAAAGCCGGCCGGCGTGTGGCTGTGCACCATTGTCGTCAGAAGCGATATGTCCACTGGCCCGGCCAAAAGCAGGAACGATTGTGTCGCTCTCGCCTCACAGCAATCAGTCGGCGCTCTTGCCCTCGGGGGGGGCACCTCGTTTTCGAGTTGAAAAGCAAGCTGTTGGGGATTGGTCGAAAAGAAAAGTTCGTTCTATTTTGGTCGGATGCTGGTGGTGGATAAAACCCCCAAAAACCGATTGTCACCCATTTGTAACCCGGCTGACATAAGTTCGTAGCGTTGTGTTTGCAGCATCTTCCGCCATGCGAAAAAATGAAACAAGTCGCCAAGTTGTTTGGCTGACCAGCTTGCTCCTGATCCCGGTGGTTTTTTTGGCCGACAAGGCCTCGTGCACCGAGGTTTCCGATTCCAATGACTTGCTGCTGAATTTGTTTATTGAAAAGGGATATGTCAGCAAAGCAGAGGCGGAAAAGGTCAAGGTGGAGGCGGCGAAGCGCCAGGCCGAGCTGGATCAATACAAGGCCGAGGCGCAGCAATACAAGGCCGAGACGGAACAGCTCAAGGCGGATGTGGCCGAGCTCAAAGCTGGTGCGGAATACAACCAGACCAACAACGTGGCCGGTTCCCCGCCGGCCTCCAAATGGAAAATCAGCCCGGGCGACAAATCCATGGAGGTGTTTGGCGATGTCCGTTTGCGTTATGAATCGCGCGAGGTGCAGGATGCAAAAAGGAATAAAGTAAGCTGGGATCGCCTTCGCTACTCCTTGCGGGCGGGTTTGAAGGGTGAGGTGTTCGATGATGTTTATTACGGTTTTCGGCTGGAAACTTCTTCCAACCCGCGTTCCTCCTGGAATACGCTGGGCACGCCTACCGGGTCCACGGCGTCGCCGTATGCGGCTCCGTTCACTAAAAACAACGCCAGTTTTAACATCGGTCAGGCCTATATCGGCTGGCGATATGACGACTGGATGGATATCACCTTGGGCAAAATGGCCAACCCGCTCTATACCACCACGATGGTCTGGAGTTCCAGCATCAACCCCGAGGGGGCGGCGGAAACTTTCAAGCACCGGGTGGGTGACGCCGATTTGTTTGCAACCTTTGGCCAGTTTATTTATCAGGCCACCAATCCCAACGAAAACTCAAGCGGTTATCTTTCGCCAACGGCCAATGTGTCCCGCCAGCCTTTTCTGCTGGCCTTTCAAGGGGGGCTGAATTATCAACTGACAAAATCCGTCTCCTTTAAGGTGGCTCCGGTTCTATATTATTACACGCCTTACCATAAGGGCCAGAACCCGCCCAACAATGGTGCCTATTCTAGTCCGGATTTTTCAGGAACCTATGTGGGACAGGGTTCGACGTTTGGTGTCAACGGTGTTCCGGCCTCCTATAACCTGGCGGGAAGCACACCCGGCTTTGACGGCTATTATGCCAACCAAACGGGGGTTAATGACCTGTTGGTGCTTGACGTTCCTTTTGAGTTCAAGGTGAAGCTGCGGAAAGTGGACATCCGTCTTTTTGGGGATTACGCCCAAAACCTGGAAGGCAAGGATCGGGCTAATGCTGCCTACAATGCGTCGCATTCCTTTTATTTCTCACCCGGCGGTCCTGGGGCAAGCGAAATTGACCAGATCTCAACCCCGCAGACGCAGGATACCCGGGCTTATCAATTTGGTCTGGGCATCGGCAGCACCAATCTCGTCTATGGACCGTCGCAGGGGTTGGTTTATGGCAATAGTTCCAAAAAGAATGCCTGGGAGCTTCGGGCTTACTGGCAGCACATTGAACAATACGCACTGGATCCCAACCTGATCGACACGGATTTTCTGAACGGCACGGAAAATATGCAGGGTTTTTATGCGGCCCTTGCCTATGGCTTGTTTGACAATGTGATTGTGACCGTCCGCTATGGATATGGCCGCCGGATCAACAACCACTTGGGCACCGGTGGCAGCAGTCCGGATCTGCCCCAGATGAATCCCATCAGGGACTACAGCCTCTTCCAGGTGGATATGGGGGTCAGGTTTTAAGGCACCGGGGCAAACTCACCGCCGCAGGCTGACCAGAACGCGCTGGGTGCCTTCGGTGGGTGGAAAGTTTTGTTTCAATATTGTGACGCTTTAGAAACCGGAAAGACACAATGCGTGGATATTCTTGGTTCCAGTTGATGCCAATTGAGCAACATTTGATTCTACAGAAATCCACCCAGCTTCCGTCGGATGAATGGATGCCGAATAGCCTGTGTTGGACGACGGTGCGTGTTGCGGAGGGTTATGGCTACTGTTTCCAAGCCGGCGTGGCGCGTGAAATGAAAAGCGGCGATGCTATCATCATCAGCCCTCATGCCGGTGTGACCCTGCGCGCGAGCCAGCTATGCGAACTGAAGCTGGATTTTTTTTTGGTGATGCCACAACACCTTAACAGCTTGATCACGGTGGCGGAATGGCGGCAGTTGGAAAAGGTTTCCCATTCGCCTTCGCCGCGCATCATTCACTATGCCGCCAATGAGGCGTTCGCCCAGAAATTCGCCCGGTTGGCGGCATTGTCCCAGAGCGAAAGCCTGTCCGTGCGTTCGGCCTTGTTGCAATTATGGGCTTCGAGCATCACCAGTTTGCTGTCGGCATCGGGCGGCCCCATGGTCGGTCGGAATAAATTGCTCGCGCGTTTTCGGCAGCTCGTCGGCAAGATGCCGGAGCAGGAAATGGCCACGCAGTCATTGACGGAACTTGCGGCGCAACTTCATTGCAGCGAACGCCATTTTAGCCGTTTGTTCCGCGAGGAGTTCGGCGTGCCGCTGCGCAAGCGCCAGACGGAATTACGGCTTCTGCGCGCCCGCCAATTGCTGGCCGATAACAACGCCAAAATCAGCAGCGTGGCCTACGAAAGTGGTTACCGGCACCTCGGCCTGTTCAACATCATGTTTAAAAAACGTTTTGGCATGTCTCCCAAAATGTGGCGTCAGCAAAATAGTTCAATGCCGCCAACAGGCAAATTGAAAAACGTCGGCTCCCTATCGGCCCCCGACAGTGTCACCCCCAATGTTGTCATCGGCAAAAGTGCTGGTTTGCCGTCCTCACAAGGTTTTTCCAAGTAATCCAATTCCAATAAATAATTTTATGACCATCATGATCCACCCCATCCTGGCCAACGCGGCCGTCTATGCCATCGAGAACGCGACGACCGAAGGCAAGATCACCGTGCTCGTCCTGCTCGTGCTGTCGCTGTTCAGCTGGACGATCATCATCACGAAGTTCCGGCAGCTGACCATCGCACGGAAGGCGACGAAGCGGTTCATGGCTGCCTACGTCAGCACGCGCGACCCCATGGACATCAAGAAGCGCGGCGAGGAGTTTGAAGGCGCGCCGGCCTTTGCGCTTTACGAGCGCGGCGCGGAGGAGGTGTTGTATCACCTGAAAAACAATCCGGTGGAAATTAAAAACCCGTTGCCGGTTCAGGGCGTGGGCGATGGCAACACGGATCACTTGGCCAAGGCCAACACCACCAAGATCAGCGTTTCGTCCTACGAAGCCGTGAAGGTGGTGTTGGAAGAGGCGGCGGCGGCGCAGGCGATGTCTTTGGAGAAGGGGATGATTGTGTTGTCCACGGCGGTGGCGGGCGGGCCGTTCATCGGTCTGCTGGGCACGGTGTGGGGCGTGATGAGCACGTTCGCAGGCATTGCGGCATCGAACTCGGCGAGCCTCACGGCGATGGCGCCGGGCGTGGCGGCAGCCTTGGTGGCGACGGTGACGGGCCTGCTGGTGGCGATTCCGGCGATGTTCGGCTACAACTTCATGGTGACGACCATCCGGCATTTGACGCAGGAGCTGGACGGCTTTGCCTCGCGCTACGCCAACCAGATCGAGCACGCCTATGTGGACAACCGCGACATCGAGGACAAGATCGCCGG
>PLYV01000105.1 GCA_003151855.1 Limisphaerales bacterium
TCGCAATCCATGAGGAAGGCGATGGTGCCGGTGGGCGCGAGCACGGTGACCTGGGCGTTGCGATAACCGACTTCCTGGCCGCGCGCGAGGGCGCGGTCCCAGCACTTGCGGGCTTCGAGCTTGAGATAATTGAATTCCGCGCTGGGCTGGATTTCTTCCACGGCGGCCCGGTGCTGTTTGATGACGCCGAGCATGGATTCGACGTTGTCCTTGGCGACGGTCTTGGCGACGCCAGCGCAACGCGCATCGCGATAGCCGGCGAACGGCCCGACATCGGCGGCGAGTTCGGCGCTCTGGGTGTAGGCTTCACCGGTCATGACGGCGGTGATGGCACCCGCCAAAGCGCGGCCTTCATCGCTGTCGTAGGGCAAGCCGTAGCTCATGCAGAGCGAACCGAGGTTCGCAAAGCCGAGGCCGAGCGTGCGGAAGATGTGGGAATTCTCCGCGATGTCCTTCGTGGGATAACTGGCATTATCCACGAGAATCTCCTGCGCGGTGATGTAGATGCGCACGGCGGCCTTGAAGCGTTCGATGTCGAAGATGCCGTCTTCGCGCTTGAACTTCATCAAATTGAGCGACGCGAGATTGCAGGCGGTGTTGTTGACGAACACGTATTCGCTGCACGGATTCGTGGANNTGTGCCATTTCTGGATGGCGCCGTCGTATTGGATGCCAGGATCGCCGCAAATCCAGGTGCCTTCGGCAATCTTATCGAGAAGCTTGCTCGCGTCCTTCTTTTGGAGCGGCTTGCTGTCCTTGATCGTGCGCGTCCACCATTCTTTGCCGCTGAGCGCCGCCTCGAAAAATTCGTCGCTCGCACGAACGGAGAGGTTTTCGTTCTGATACATGACGCTGCCGTAGGCGTTGCCGTTGTAAGAACCGTCGTAGCCCTGTTCAATCAAGGCCCACGCCTTCTTTTCCTCGGTCTGCTTGGCGTCAATGAACTCTTCGATATCGCCGTGCCAGTCGCGGAGGGTGTTCATCTTGGCAGCGCGACGGGTTTTGCCGCCGGATTTCACGACGTTCGCGACTTGGTCGTAAACTTTCAGAAAGCTCATCGGACCGCTCGGGCGGCCGCCGCCGCTCAGCTTCTCGCGACTGGAACGGATCGGCGTGAGGTCGGTGCCGGTGCCGGAACCGTATTTGAACAGCATCGCTTCGCTGTAGGCGAGATGCATGATGGACTCCATGTTGTCCTCGACGGACTGGATGAAGCAGGCGCTGCCCTGCGGATATTCGTATTGCGTCGCGGCGCGCTCAGCCTGCTTGGTCTTGCGGTTGAAGAACCAGTTGCCCTTGCTGGAATTCTTGCCGATGCCGTATTCGTGGTAGAGGCCGACGTTGAACCAAACGGGGGAATTAAACGCGCCGTATTGGTTCAGACAGAGCCAGGTGAGTTCCTGATAAAAGACTTCGCCGTCGGCCTTGGAGAAATAGCCGTCCTTGATGCCCCAATCGGAAATGGTGCGGGTGATGCGGTGGATGAGCTGGCGCACGGAAGTTTCGCGCTCGGAGGTGTGCTGCTCGCCATAAAAATATTTCGAGACGACGACCTTGGTGGCGAGGACGGACCAGGACTTCGGCACCTCGACGTTCTCCTGTTTGAAGATCACCTTGCCGCCGTCATCGGTGATTTCGGCGGTGCGTTTGTCCCATTCGATCTGGTCGAACGGATTCACTTTGGCGTCGCTGAAAACGCGGTCAATGCGCAGCGACTTCTTGGCGGACTTGGTTGGTTTCATGGCGCGGGTGGCGGAAACTTTGGTGGTGCGGCGAGCGCCGGCTTTGGGAGCCGGCGACGAGACATCCTCACGGGCATCAATCATGGTAATCTCCAGGTTAATTTTTAAGGCCAAACCCGGCTGGTTTCAAGCGAGACAGAAACGCATCCGGGACTAAAATCGCCAATTTCATGAAAAAACGGAATTTTTCCTTAAAATTGACTTTCCCCAACTAATTGGGGAACGGCGGCCATCCTGACACCATATGTTGTGGCCTACAAGAAAAATTTACAAAAAAGTTACGCGAACGATATTCACAAATGAAATCGCGGGAATCATCACGATCCGACTGAAAAACTGCGACTTATTCCCCGCCGGTGAACAACCTTTCAGCGCCGGCCCTTGGCGCGGTTGCTGCCGCGCGGACGGCCTTTGGAGAACGCCTTCTTCTCATGCTTTTTGAAGCCGGCACGCGGCCCGGTGCGGGGGCCGGTGTTGGCACCAAATTTGGCCGCGATTTTTTCGTGCGCCGGCTTGAATTTCCGCATCGGCGCGATGGTCTTCGGGCGCGCTTTCGGCACCAGCACAATCGGGCAGCCTTCGTAGCCGAACGCCGTGCGCATTTCGCTCGCGAGCGATTTTTTGTATTGGTCGGAAAACAATTCGTCGCGGTTCACGAACAGCAAAAAAGTCGGCGGTGCCTGCCGCACCTGCGTGGCGTAATAAAATTTCAGGCGATGCCCCGCGTCGCTCACCGGCTGGCGGCGCTCCACCGCGTCGTGAATGGTGCGGTTCAAAATTGCGGTCGGAATTTTCTGCTGCAACTGCGCCGCGACATAGCGCACGGCTTCAAGCAAACGGTCCAGGTGAAAGCCCGTCGTGGCCGAGGTGAAAATCACCGGCGCGTAATCGAGGAAAAATAATTTATCCTGCACCCACTCGCCGAATTCACTGAGCGTGGTCAGTTCCTTCGCCTGGCCCTCGGTGCGTTTCTTGGCCTTGCGTTTCTCGATCTCCGCCACGCGCGCCTGCTGCACCTCGGCGGCGAACTTGTCCCATTTGTTGATGACGATGATGCACGCGCGGCGCTGCTCGACGATGGTGTCGGCGATTTTTTTGTCCTGCTCGGTGACGCCCTGCTCCGCGTCAACCACCAGCACGGTGATGTCGCTGCGCGCGATGGAATCCTGCGCGCGCTGCACGCTGAAAAACTCCACGGAATCGTCCACCTGCCGCGCCTTCCGCATCCCGGCGGTATCAATCAAAATGTATTTCTGCCGCACGCCGTCGGCCTCCACCTCGAACGGCACGTCCACGGAATCGCGCGTGGTGCCGGCGATGGGCGAGACGATGACGCGCGCGGAATTCGTGAGCGCGTTGATGATGGACGACTTGCCAACGTTCGGCCGCCCGACGATGGCGATCTTCAGCGGCTCGGTGCGCTTGGCTTTATGTTTGGGAATTTTTCCATCAGCGGCCACCATGTCAGAATCGTCGGCGACGGCAGCGGTTTCTTCTTCAACTTGCTCCTCAACTTTTTTCTCCGGCAGCAGCGCCGTGGCCGCGTTCATCAGCCGCTCGATGCCGCTGCCGTGAATCGCGCTGACGGGGAAAACCTTCTCGAAGCCGAGCGCGGAAAATTCATACGCGTCCTTCTCCGCCGCGAACGTATCCACCTTGTTCGCCGCCACCAAAATCGTCTTCCCGCTCTCGCGCAGACGCTGCCCGACTTCGCGGTCGAGCGGCACGATGCCGTCCTGCACGTTCACGACGAGGATAATGACGTTCGCCGCGTCAATCGCCATCTGCACTTGCTCGATGGCAGCCTTGACGATGATGTCACCGGATTTTTCGCCGCGCAACAGGCCGATGCCGCCGGTGTCCACCAGCGTGAACTCGTGGCCGCCCCATTCCGCCTCCGCCGTCACGCGGTCGCGCGTCACGCCGGGCTGGTCGTGCACGATGGCGATGCGCTTCTTGATGATGCGGTTGAACAACGCGGATTTGCCCACGTTTGGCCGACCGACGATGGCAATGAGATTTGACACGCGTCCAGCATAGGTTTTTTTGCTGGAAAAACCAGATTGAACTGCCGCCTTGTTTTCATGCAGAGATTTTCCGACAATCCGCGCCGCCGCATGAACCAGACGCTCATCATCGTGCCGACCTACAATGAGCGGGAAAACCTCCCGCGCATGGCGCAACGGCTGCTCGCGTTGCCGGTCGGCGTGGACGTGCTGGTGGTGGACGACAATTCCCCCGACGGCACCGGCAAGATCGCCGACGAGCTCGCCGCGCAATATCCGCAAATCCACGTCCTGCACCGCTCCGAAAAAAACGGCTTGGGCCGCGCCTACATCGCCGGTTTTCAATGGGCGCTGGCAAAAAATTACGAATTCATCTTCGAGATGGACTGCGATTTTTCGCATGACCCGGCGGAGATTCCCAATTTTCTCAAGACGGCGGAGCAAAGCGATTTGGTGCTCGGCTCGCGTTACGCCGGCGGCGTGCGCGTGCTGAACTGGCCGTTGAAACGCCTGCTCTTGAGCCGTTGCGCGGGCGTTTATGTGTGGCTCATCACCGGGATGCCCATCACCGACCCGACGGGCGGCTACAAATGTTTCCGCCGCCGCGCGCTCCAGCACCTCAACCTCGACGCCGTTCACGCCAACGGCTACAGCTTTCAGATTGAGTTGACACACCGGCTCTGGCGCGACGGGTTTAAGGTGGCCGAAGTGCCCATCACGTTTGCCGACCGGGTGCATGGCACGTCCAAGCTTTCGCGCGGCATCGTGGCGGAGGCGTTCTGGATGGTGTGGTGGCTGTGGCTGCAAAACGGCCTGCGCCGCTGGCCGCGCGAGCGGCGGTGAAAAGCGATGAAGTTTAGCTTCACACTTGTAGTGTGACAAATTTCCATCGGCCCGGTGAAAAGACTTTTTCCGCCCCGCCAAAAACTTTAACCTGCGGGCGTGTCTCTCAAAATTGGCGATCCCATTTCCCTGACCATCCACGACCTCGCGTTCGGCGGCGAGGGCGTCGGACGACTCGATGAATTTGTCATCTTTGTCCCGTTCGTCATCCCCGGCGAAACCGTCGAGGCGCAAATCACGGAGGTGAAAAAGAATTTCGCCCGCGCCAAACTGCTCCGCGTCGTCACGCCCGCACCGGAACGCGTCGCACCGGAATGCCGTTACTTCACGCAGTGCGGCGGCTGCCAGTATCAGCACATTGATTACGCGGCGCAGTTGCGCTACAAGCACAAGCAGATCGCCGACCTGTTCGAGCGCGTCGGGAAAATTTCGCCGGAGCGCGTGGCACCGGTCATCGGCTGCCCGCAGCCGTATCATTACCGCAACCGCATCATGATCCGCAGCCAGTGGAACGGCCCGGCGAAGAAGCTGGAGATCGGGTTCATCCGCGCGGACAACAACTGGGTGCAGGACATCGAGGAATGCAAGATCGCGGAGCCGTCGCTGAACGAGCAGATTTTACAGGTGCGCGCGAATCCGCCGCCGCGCGGGGGCTTGAAATTCGTCCTGCGCGTGCAGCCGGAGGGCTGGTCGGTGCCGAAGGATTCGTTTTTCCAGAACAATTTCTTCCTGCTGCCGGAGCTGGTGGGCACGGTGAAAAATTTTCTCGCGGCCAGCGGCGCGCGGCACCTGATTGATTTGTATTGCGGCGTGGGTTTCTTCGGCATCGAGGCAGCGGGCGCGGTGGAAAATTTCGTGGGCGTGGAATACGACGCGCTGGCCATCAAGGCGGCGCGCGAAAACGCGGCGATCCGAAAAATTAACAATGGCGAGTTTGTCGCGGCCAAGTCGGAGGAGGCGCTGCCGGAATTGCTGAAGAAATTTCCCACCGAAAACACCTCGGTCATCCTCGACCCGCCGCGCAAGGGCTGCTGGCCGTCGCTGCTGGAACTGCTGCGCGCGACGCGGCCGGCGCAGGTGATCTATGTCTCGTGCCATCCGGCGACGGTGTCTTTGAACTGGCGCGGGTGCAGCCGCTGGACATGTTCCCCCAGACGCAGCACGTCGAGTGCGTGGCTGACCTGCGCCGCCGAGAACAGTCGTAATCTTAATCTTGTTCTTAATCGTAATCGGATTTGGGGGATTAAGATTATGATTACGATTAAGATTAGGACATCACCGATCGAAACTGAACTTGCCAACGGGCGGTTCTTGGTTTCAACTGGAAAATTCAGATGGCCAACAACAATCAAAACGACCCCCGAAACGCGCTTCAGCCGCGCCTCGTGCCGTGGCTGCTCCTGCTCGCGATGCTCGGCGTGTATGCGCTGACGCTGAACCATTGGGTGACGCTGGCAAACCTGCTGCCGGTGGCGCGGGTGTCCGGCTTCCTGTGGGAACCGGATCTATATAATCCGCTGCTGTTCCTGGCGACGTATCCGTTCCACTGGCTGCCGGCGGCGAAAGTCCCGCTGGCGCTGAACCTGTTCTCCGCCGTGTGCGCGGCGGCGACGCTCGGCCTGCTGGCGCGGTCGGTGATGATTTTGCCGCACGACCGCACGGAGGCGGAGCGCGTGCGGGAACGCAGCGACTTCGGTTTCCTGACGACGCGCAGCGCGTGGTTTCCGCCGCTGCTGGCGGTGGCGATGCTGGGGCTGCAATTCGGCTTCTGGGAAAACGCGACGAGTTTCACCGGCGAATCACTTAACATTCTGCTGTTCGCGTTCGTCATCTGGCAACTGCTGGAATTCCGGCTGGACGAGCGCTTTGGCCGGCTGTATCTCGCGGCACTGGTCTATGGCGCGGGGATGCCGGACAACTGGGCGCTGCTGGCTTTTCTCCCGGTGTTTTTGACGGCGATCATCTGGCTGCGCGGGCTGGATTTTTTCAACTTGCGTTTCCTCGCGCGAATGGCGCTGTGCGGGCTGGCGGGAATGCTGTTCTTCCTGCTGCTGCCGGCGCTCGTAAAGCTGAACCCGGATTTCTCGATGGGCTTCTGGGAGATGCTCAAGCCAGCGCTGCGGCTCGACTGGCTGGTGATGAAGGCCATCACGAACGGTGAAGTGCGGCACAACCTGATCCTTATGTCCGTGACAACACTGCTGCCGGTGCTGGTGATGTCCATCCGCTGGAGTTCCAGTTTCGGCGACAACAGCCAGATGGGCAAGGCGCTAGTGAACTACCTGTTCCACGGTGTCCACGCGGTGATTTTCACGGTGTGCGTGTGGGTGATGTTTGACACACCGTTCAGCCCTATGCAATTGAGCTCGGGCTCGCCGGCGCTGTCGCTGTATTATCTGGCCGCGCTGGCGATGGGCTATTACTGCGGCTATTACCTGCTGGTGTTCGGCCATAAGGCCGTGCCCACGCGGCGCAACCCCAAGCCGCTGCCGGCGCTGCCCAAGCCGGTCATTTTTTTCACCCCGGTGATTTACTGGGGCACCTACCTCGCGGCGATTCTGGCGGTCAGCACGCTGGTCTATAAAAACTACAAGTTCATCCGCTCGTTCAACGACGACACGCTGTCGAACTTCGCGAAGCTGGCCGGCGAGAACCTGCCGGCGGGCGGCGGCATCCTATTGAGCGACACTGAGGGTATGACGTCCAGCCAGCACACGCGCACGCTGCTGATGCAGGCGGCGCTGGCGCGCAGCGGGCGCGACAAGGATTTTCTGGTGGTGGACACGGCATCGCTGGGCTGGGCACAATACCACCGGTTCCTGCACCACAAGTCGCCAGATAAATGGCCGGAGATCGAGCATAAGAAAAATTTTGACGGCGTCACGCCGTTCGGCATCGTCCGGGCGCTGATGGAGGTCGCCAAGAGCAACAGCATCTGCTACCTGAATCCAAGCTACGGCTATTACTTCGAGGTGTTTTATCTGGAACCGCAGGGCCTGACCTACCAGCTCAAGCGCCTGCCGGAAGACACGCTGTTGCCGCCGCCGCTGACCACCAACCAGCTCGCGGCCAATCAGGATTTCTGGAGCAGTTTTCTCGACAACGAACAGGCGCGTCTGCAACGGACGCCCCAGCCGCGCGACCCGAACGCCTACGCAAACAACGCTTTTGACTGGCTGCTCATGCACCTGCACGAGCAGTCCGAATACAACCCCAACGTCGAGCTGGTGGAGAACTTTTATTCCCGCGCGCTGGATTACTGGGGCGTTGAATTGCAGCGCGCCAACAAGCTGCCTGCCGCCGCCGAGGCGTTCAACCACGCGCTGAAGCTCAACCCGGACAACAACACCGCCGCCATCAACCTTGAATTCAACCGGTCGCTCCAGACCGGCAACGGCGCGGCCATTGATCCCACCCGCGTCACGCCCGACCAGTTCGGCAAATACCGCGACTGGAACTCCATGTTGAACGCCAACGGCCCGTTCGACGAACCGAGCTTCGTCTTTGTCAACAGCCTCATGCTCGCGCAGGGCGGCTATCTGCGCCAGGCCATCGCCCCCTTCGAGCGCGTCCGCCAGATCGCGCCCGACAACCTCGCCGTCCGCCTCTGGCTCGCGCAGCTCTACCTGATGAACCACCTGCCCGACCGCGCGCTCGAAAACCTGAACGACCCGCTAAACCATCCCTACCGCTTCGGCCTGACGGAACTGAATTCCACCGAGCTGAACTTCATCGCCGCCGCCGCGCATTTCCAAAAAAACGAAACACCGGCGGGCGTGAACCTGATTGACCTCGAAGTCAGCCGCCATCCGACAGACGTGAACCTGCTCACCACCGCCGCGCAGACGTATTTCACGCGCGGCCTTTACACCAACGCGCTCCACGTCATTGAGCGCCACCTCGAACAGGCGCCGGACGACGCGCAATGGATTTTCAGCAAAGGTTTCGCCCAGCTCCAGAGCGGCGACTATGCCCCGGCCATCGAATCCTTCACCCGCGTCCTGACCATCGCCACCAACGACCCGACCACCCGTTTCAACCGCGCGCTCGCCTACCTCAAGACCGACCAGCTTGACCTTGCCCGCGCGGATTACAACCACCTCCAGGCCGGCTTCACCAATTCCTACCAGGTCGCCTTCGGTCTGGCCGAGGTCGCGTGGCGGCAGCGCAACACCAACGAGGCCGTCCGCAATTACAACATCTACCTGAAATTCGCGCCGACCAACAATCCCGCCGAAATCCAGACCGTCCACGAACGGCTCGGACAGTTGCGCGGCAAATGAACTGACGCCATGCGCGTCACCCACATCATCACCCGGCTCGTCATCGGCGGCGCGCAGGAAAACACCCTCGCCACCGTGCGCGGCCTGCGCGCCCGGCCCGGCCTCGACGTGAAACTGATTTCCGGCCCGACCACCGGCCCGGAAGGCTCGCTGGAAAACAGCGCGCGGGAGATTTTCGCCGGCGCGGCGGACGACGGTTTCACCATTATTCCCGAACTCGTCCGCCCGGTGCATCCGCTGAAAGATTTTCTCGCGCTGCGCAAACTGGAAAAAATCCTGCGCGCGCAATCACCGGACATTGTCCACACGCACAGCGGCAAGGCCGGCATCCTCGGACGCCTTGCCGCGAAGCGCGCGGGCGTGCCACTCATCATCCATCACATTCACGGCCCGTCGTTTGGCAATTTTCAGGGCGCGGCGGCGAACTTTATTTTCACCGCCGCCGAGCGGCACGCGGGCAAGGTCACCGATCATTTCATCGTCGTCGCCGAGGCGATGCAGCGGCGTTATCTCGCCGCCGGCATTGGCCGCGCGGAAAATTACACCAAGATTTTCAGCGGCTTCGCCCTCGAGCCGTTTCTCGCGGTGAAGCCGGAAAGCGAACTGCGCCGTCAGCTTGGTTTTGCGCCCAACGATTTTGTCATCGGCCAGGTCGCGCGATTTGCGCCGCGCAAGGGCCAGGCCGATCTGCTCAACGCCTTCCGCGCGCTGCTGCCCGACTGTCCGCACGCCCGGCTGCTGTTCGTCGGCGACGGCTGGCGGCGCGGCGAATTGGAAAGTCAGGTGAAAAATCTTGGGCTTGCGGACAAGGTAGTTTTCACCGGCCTCGTGCCGCCGGAAGACGTGCCACGCCAGCTTGGCGTGATGGATTGTCTCGCGCATCTCTCCACTTTTCCCGAAGGTTTGCCGCGCGCACTGCCGCAGGCTTTGGCCGCCGGCAAGCCCGTCGTGGCCTATGATTTTGACGGTGCGGAGGAAGTCTGCCGGGACAATGAAACCGGTTTTCTCATCCGCACCGGCGACATCAAAATGGTGGTGGAAAAACTTTTGGTGCTGGCCAACCATCCCGCGCTGCGGGAGAAACTTGGCCGCACCGGCACAGCCTTTGTGCAAGAAAACTTCTCCGTCGAAAAAATGGTGGCCGACCAATACAATCTTTATTTGAAACTGGCCGGCGCTGTTGGAGTTCAGGTTTCAGCTTGCAAGGCACGCGCGACAGGCTAAAGCCTGAACTCCAACATGGCCTTTCCCTTCAACTTCTTCGTCACCGCGTTTCTCGGCGCGCTGTTGACGTCGCTGCTGGGTCTGCCGCTGTGGCGCTGGTGGAGCTTGCGCACGAACCTCGTGGACGATCCCGGTCACCGCAAGATTCATAGCGCGCCCGTTCCCCTCGCCGGCGGTTTCGCGGTGCTGACGGGAATCCTTTTGCCCCTGCTGGCCGGCGCGCTGCTGCTGAAGCTCGACATCGTCAAGGTCTCCGCCGCGAACGCCATTGTCCACGGCCTTGACCGCCGCGCATTGGAACTGCTCGTCCTTGGTCTCGGCGCGATTGCCATCACCATTCTCGGCTGGTTGGATGACAAACATGAGTTGAAGGCGCTGCCAAAATTTCTCGGACAAATTGTCATCGCCATCGCGGTGGCCGCCGCGTGCAAACGCATCACCTTGTTTGTCCACAGCGAGGTGTTCAGCTACGCGATCACGATTCTCTGGCTGCTCACGGTCATCAACGCCTTCAATTTCATGGACAACATGAACGGCCTCTGCGCGGGCCTCGGCGCGATCGGCGCGTTCTTCTTCGCGCTCATCGCGGCGGCGCACGGCGAATATCTCGTGGCCATCACGGGCTTTCTGATGTGCGGCGCGCTCATCGGGTTTCTGCCGTGGAATTTCCCCCATGCCCGCGCGTTCCTCGGCGACGCGGGCAGCCACCTCGTCGGTTACCTGCTCGCGGTGATGGCCATCCTGCCGCACTTTTATACGAAGCAAAATCCGCGTCACCTCGCGGTGCTGTCACCGCTGCTGGTGCTGGCGGTTCCCCTGCTCGACCTCGCGCAGGTGACGCTGTTCCGCACGCTCAACGGGAAACCTTTTTGGATCGGCGACACGAACCACGTTTCCCATCGCCTCGTCGCGCGGGGCATCAGCCGGCGCGAAACCGTCCTGCTGCTCTGGCTGCTGGCCGTCATCCTCGGCGCGCCGGCGTGCTGGCCGGGCTGATTTTCTGTTCGTGTCGGGCGCGGCTTTCGTGGTTAAATCTTCGCCGTGAAAATCCTCTTCATCGGCGACATCGTGGGCGAACCGGGACGCAGCGCCGTCCAGTCCATTTTGCCGCGCCTGCGCGACGAGCACGCTTTGGATTTTGTCATCGCCAATGGCGAAAACTCCGCCGGCGGCAACGGCATCACGCCCAGCATCGCGGGCGAATTGTTTTCCGCCGGCGTGGATGTCATCACCAGTGGCGACCATCTGTGGGACCAGAAAGCCGTGCTGGAATTGCTCGAGCGCGAGCCGCGTTTTCTGCGTCCGCTGAATTATCCCCGCGTCTGTCCCGGGCGCGGTGCAAATGTCTATCAGGTGCGCCATCTGCCGCCGGTCGGCGTGATGAACTTGCAGGGCCGCGTGTTCATGCCGCCGATGGAACATCCCTTTCTCGCCGCCGACGACGAGCTGAACCGGCTCCGCGAACACACCAAGATCATCTTCGTGGATTTCCATGCGGAGGCGACGTCGGAGAAGATTGCGTTCGGGCGTTATGTGGACGGACGCGTGAGTGCGGTCGTGGGCACGCACACCCATGTGCAGACGGCGGACGAGCAGATCCTGCCCAACGGCACGGCGTATCTGAGCGATGCCGGTTTCACCGGGCCGCACGACGGCTGCCTCGGCCGCGAAATCGAGCCGGTGCTGAAAAAATTCCTGACGGGCATGCCGACGCGCTTCGAGGTCGCGCGGAACAATGTGAAGCTCCACGGCGCACTCATCCGCGTTGACGACGCCACCGGCAAGGCCACGAGCATCCAGCGCGTCAGCGAGGCGATGTGACCGGCGGTTTTACGCCCGGCAAGTCTTCACCAGCAGTTCGCCCAGGGCCGTGCCGACTTTTTGGTGGCCGAGCGGCGAGAGATGAAAGCCGTCGCGCAACAGCAGGTCGCGGCACGGCGTATCCGACAGCAGCGCGTGGGCGTCGAGGAAATGAGTTTTCCCATCCACCGACAGCTGGCGGTGCAGCGTGTCCGTGTATTGCCGCGCAAAGCGGTTGCACCGGTCGCTGGCCATCACGAACGGCGACACCACCACCACCCGGCAGCCGGCGGCCCGCGCCTGCCGCACCATTTCCAGCTTGGCCGCCGCATAATCCGCCAGCGACGTGAGCGGCGGCACGAGCAGGAGTTCGCTGGCGAGGCTGCGCAGCCTCCATTTCACGCGGTCGGCGGCCGTGGGCGGCAGCGGGGAGACTTTTTCCCGGACGTGCGGGTCTTTCTTGAAAAGCTGACGGAGAACAATGCCGTTGCGCAGCGGCGCGCTGGCATCGGTGGAGCCAAACTGCATGACGACGAGGTCGGGCCGATGCACCAGCACGCGCTTGGCAAAATGTTTCGGCGCGCGGGGCGCGCCCCCAACGATTGGGGGCGGGAAAGTAACGGTTGGGTTTGCACTCCGAACCGTTGGGTTTGCACCCGTTGCCGTTGGGTTTTGGAAAGTAGCCGTTGGGTTTGCGCCCCCAATGGCTGGTTGGCGGCTTCGGCCAGCCGGTTTTCAGCCCCGGCGGCGGGAGCGGCGCAGACCTTTCTGGCGACGGATCTCACGCCGGGGAAGCTTCATTGGTTCCGCGTCCGCGCCAGCAACATTCACGATGCGAGTCCGTGGAGTGGAATTGCGTCAGCCCGTCCGGCTTGAGGGCGATGGCTTCTGTTTTGCGAAAACAGTCCAGGGCTTTGGGCCATCTGTGAAAAATCCACGCCGGCGGAAGAATACATCGGCTACGATCAGGTTCAGGCCGAAATCCCCTGCCGTTTCACTTCACGGAGTATGTTGCGCCAGCCAGACCAGATCCGGATCATTGGAGGGGACCGGGTGGGCACCAATTCCGGCACTATAGACATATGTGACTGGCTGGTTCGCGAATTTGCCCTTCCACTTGTGGATTTCCGAGTGGCCGTCGGCGAAGGTGATGCCGCAAGCTCCGGCGTGCTGGCACCCGGGAAGTTCGCATAACGAGGTGATGCCCGTAGTATAGTTCGGCGTGTAAAAAACGCAATCGTCCATCGAGTCCGGATGCTCGTCGAGAAACAGCCACACATCACTTGGCCCAGGCGTGTGAAAACCCGTGGATTTCTTTATGATATGAACGTTGGCATAGCCAAGCGCGCCGAAGTATTTATTTGGAGAAGCCAACGCTCCTTCACCCACCGAGCCGTTCATAGCTACACTCCGCACACGATGATCCCAGCCGGAAGAGCGCATCCCGGCGTCGGCAAAATTGGCCGCCGGACACGCAAAGACCTTGTAGTTACGGCCCAGATTATTTCCCAGCAAAGAATATCTGTCATCAACCAGATAAGCCGTATTGGTGAGATCCGATCTGGGGGGGGGGACGTTCCAGGCTATCCAGCCAGAAACCCACGAAGGAATGACTGCATTGTAAAACGCAGATCCGTCAGCGTTGATCGGCAGGGAGTCTCTGTTGTCACCTGCATACATCACCCAAGCCAGACCCAGTTGTTTGCTGTTGCCCATGCATTGGGCCGCCACCGCCCTGATCTTGGCCTTGTTCAAAGCCGGCATCAGCATCGCCGCCAGAATCGCGATGATCGCGATGACCACCAGTAGCTCAATCAAAGTAAAGCCCGTCCGTAAACGGTCGGTTTTTCCGGCGAAACAACTTGAATGATTCATATTATTCATGGAGCTGACAAAACAAGTAAACCACTTTTGTGATCAAGTAAACCACTTTGGGGATTATGCGGGGTGCCGACCAACCCAAAGCCGACACCCCGCAACCCCAGCGACCAACCCAACCAGTCTGGCCGCAAAATTGTTTACCCCTTCGCCCAAGGAATCTGGATGCGATACAACTTCTGCGCACCAGCCGGGCATAACCAAGGGATGCATCGAGAATATCGGAAGGCGGCAGATTTAAAATATGACAAGTATCATATTGAGGACTGTTTCGCAGATGAGATTCTTTACGGCGAAATCCATTTAAGCGCCGTATTCGTCTGGAAGATAATCTGGCCATCAGGATTTTTCTCCGTCACAACTAATACAATTATGTTAACCAGCAAAACAAATGCCCACAGCCTGCGGCTGGTGCTTTCGGTAATTCTGACCGGCATTTCGCTTCATCTGTCAGCCGAGCCGCAGTTGACCGGCAACGCATCCGCACCAAGCGAGCCGTTGAGCCTGTGGTATCGCCAGCCGGCGACCAAGTGGGAAGAAGCGCTCCCGGTCGGCAATGGCCGCATCGGCGCGATGGTCTTTGGCCACGTCAGCAACGAGCGGCTCCAATTGAACGAAGACACGCTTTGGGCGGGCGGTCCTTATGATCCTGTCAATCCGCAGGCTCAGGCCGCACTGCCGCAAGTCCGCCAGCTCGTCTTTGACGGAAAATATTCAGAGGCAGGAAAACTGATCAATGCGAAAGTGATCTCCCGCCCATCCGGCCAGATGCCGTATCAAACCGCAGGCGATTTGATGCTCGCGTTTCCCGATTCCGGCACCGTTGAAAATTACCGGCGCGATCTCAACCTGGACACGGCTGTGACCACGGTGGAATACACCGAGAGCGGCACACGGTTCACACGGCAGGTCTTTGCCAGCCCGGTGGATCAGGTGATCGTTGTCCGGATTACGGCTGACAAGAAGAAAGCGGTTTCGTTCTCTGCCGGATTCAAAACGCCGCAACGAGTCGCCATTGAAACCGAGTCTGGAAACACGCTGGTGATACGCGGCACCAATGCGTCCGCGTCAGGCATCAAGGGAGCGATGAACTTCCAGGTTCGCGCCCGCGTGCTGGCTGACGGCGGAACAATCAGCACCACGGCCAACTCCATGGCGGTGACCAATGCGGATTCGGTCACGATCCTGATTGCAGCGGCCACGAGCTATAAAAATTATCAGGACGTAAGCGGTGATCCGGAGGCCATTGTCAAAGGCCAAATCGCCGCCGCCGCCAAGAAAAAATTCACCAAGCTTCTTGCCGCGCACACGCAGGAACATCAGCGGCTGTTCCAGCGCGTGGCCCTTGATCTGGGGACCAGCGACGCCGTGAAATTGCCCACCGACGAACGGATCAGAAATTTTCACAACGGCAACGATCCGCAGTTTGCCACGCTATATTTCCAGTATGGCCGCTATTTGCTCATCAGTTCTTCGCGTCCCGGCGGCCAGCCGGCCAACCTGCAAGGACTGTGGAATGAAAGCATGAATCCGCCGTGGCAAAGCAAATACACCATCAACATCAACACCGAAATGAACTACTGGCCGGCAGAAGCGTGCAACCTCGGCGAATGCGTGGAGCCGCTCATTGCGATGGTGAAAGACCTTTCCGTGACCGGCGCGCGGACCGCCAAGGAAATGTATGGTGCGCGCGGCTGGGTCGTCCACCACAATACCGATCTCTGGCGCGCCACCGGCCCGATTGACTTCGCAGATGCGGGCATGTGGCCGAGCGGCGGCGCGTGGCTGTGCGATCATTTGTGGGATCGCTATGAGTTCAGCGGCGACAAAAAATATCTGAAAGAAGTCTATCCCGTGATGCGCGGCGCGGCGCAATTCTTCCTCGACACGCTCCAGGAAAATCCGACAAACCACTGGCTCGTGACCAATCCCTCCATCTCCCCGGAAAATGGCCATCCGTTTGGTTCCGCCGTCTGCGCCGGCCCGGCCATGGATGAGGAAATCCTGCGCGACCTGTTTTCCAACTGCATCGAGGCCGCCAAAATCCTGGATACCGATCCCGAGTTTCGCCAACAGCTCGAACAAGCCCGCGCCCGACTCGCCCCACTTCAAATTGGCAAGCAAGGCCAGTTGCAGGAATGGCTGGGCGATTGGGATGCACAAGCAGGTGATCAGCAGCACCGCCACATTTCCCATTTGTATGCGCTTTTCCCCAGCTCGCAAATCACGCCGCGCGGCACGCCGGAACTGGCCGAAGCCGCCAAAGTCAGCTTGAACAAACGCGGCGACATTACGACCGGCTGGGCCATCGCTTGGCGCATCAATTGTTGGGCGCGACTACACGATGGCGACCGGGCGATGAGCATCATCAACCATCTGTTCGATCCGTCCCGCACTTATCCGAACATGTTCGACGCGCATCCGCCGTTCCAGATTGACGGCAACTTTGGCGGCACCTCCGCCATTGCCGAAATGCTGCTGCAAAGTCAAGCCGGCGAAATCGAACTGCTTCCCGCACTCCCGAGCGCCTGGCCAAGCGGCAGCGTCAAAGGACTGCGGGCGCGCGGCGGCTTTGAAATCGATCTCGCGTGGGACGGAGGCAAGCTGACCAGCATCAAAATCAAATCGGTGGGCGGACACCAGGCGAAGCTGAGATATGGCAGCCAGACGGCGGAAATTGAATTGAAGCCCGGCAACGAAGTTCGCCTGAACCCCGGACTCCAACGCGTCAGATAAAGACGGCAGTGCGCTCAACGACTGATTGCCACGTCCGCCACGTGGACCACTCACTCCCACTGCCTATGGATTCCCGGGTGACGCCGTGCGTTTGGCGGTGGCTTCTGAAGTTCCGAAATCGCCAACTTGACGGGTGAACTTAATCTCGTCGCCTTTGGCCGAAAGCTTGCCGGTGAAGGTGACGTTAATGTCGTTGCCTTGGATGCTCAACGGCTCGGCAAATGACACGGTGCCGCCTTCAATCTTGCCATCCTTCAAATCAGATTCGCGCTTCCGATCTGCCATTTCCACCTTGGCGTTGCCCGTCACATTGGAGCCGTCCTGCTTGAACGTGAAGGTGTATTTCTGCAAGCCGCGTTGCGTGTCAAATTGAGCCTGCCACTCGCCGGTGATACCGGTCGCAACCGCCGCCGCCGGGGCCGGTTCGCGTTTGGCCACGATTTCCTCTTTGGCAAATTCGCCCACCTCACGGGTAAAATTGATTTCGTTGACGTTGGTGGTGAGCTTGCCGGTGTAGGTGATGCGAACCTCGTTGTTCTGAATCGTCAGCAGTTCGACGAACGAAATCGCGTCGCCGACAACCTTGCCTTCCTTCAAGTCGGCTTCCCGTTTCTGGTCGCCGACTTCCGAACTGGCTTTTCCCGTCAGGTTCGTGCCGTCCTGCTTGAAGATGAAGGTGTATTTTTGGTTGCCGATCTGCGAATCGAATTCGGTTTTCCACGTGCCGGTGACATCGGCGGCGAAAAGCGAAAGCGGCAGGGCCGCCAGGGTCAGAAGAATGAACGATGTTTTCATGTTTGGTTTAGTTTGTTGGAGTTGGATTGGTTTGTAAAAAGTTATACTGCGCCTCAATTTTTAAACAGCAGCGGCGCGAATTCATGCAAGCTGCGCCGCCAGGACTGCCACTCGTGGGCGGTGTTGGGTGAAGTATAGAAGATGCTGTTGACGCCAGCCTGCTGCAACGCTTCAACATTGGCCTTGCCGGCAGCACCGTTCTCGCGGCTTCCGTAACTGACGAACACGACCTTGATCTGCTGCTTGAAGGCGTTCAGGTCGAAAATTTCGGATGGCGCAATGCTGCCGCCGCTGAAGATGCCGATGTGGGAGAACTTATCGAGGTTGGCCAAGGTGATTGACCGGGTCTGCATCCCGCCCATTGAAAGACCGGCCATGGCGCGATGCGGCTGGTCCGCGAGGGTGCGAAAGTTGGCGTCAATAAAAGGAATCAAGTCATTGATGAGAACTTGCGCGAACGCGCCGAAATTGAATGTGCGCCCGAAAGGCCCGGAGACGGCGCGGGACAAGGCGCTGCCATTAGTCCCGGCAGAAGTCGGACCGCCGCCAACACCATTGGAACTGCCGGGGACATAGCTGTTGGCCATCACAATGATGAATGGCCGGGCTCTGCCTTCGGCGATCAGGTTGTCCATGATCAAGCCGGCGTTGCCCTGCTGGCCCCAGCCCATTTCACCTTCACCGCCGCCGTGCTGGAGATACAACACCGGATAACGCTTCGTCGGATCCTTTTCATAATCCGGCGGCGTGTAAACGAAACACTGGAGAACGGCATTGGCGTTCGTGGAATAGAAAAAAGTCTGTCGCAGTTGGCCGTGAGGCACGTTCTTGAGCGCGTAGAAGTCCTGATCCTTCGCGGGAATTTCGACACCGCTGCCCCAGCGACTGGCACCATAGAAATATAAACTTTCAGGATCAGGAACCTGCGCGCCATCAACCATGATCTGGTAGTATTGAAAGCCTTCATCTTGCGGTTTCGAGTCGCCGGTCCAGACACCGTTAGCGCCTTTGGTCAGGGGATATTTTACGGCACCGATATCGAGCATGACGCTCCGGGCCTGCGGGGCGACGACACGCGCCCGAACGCGGCCTTCGGAGTTGACCTTGGGATACTGTTTGCCCTGCTGGTTCGAGGTCGCGGGCTTCCAGTCGTTCACCGGCTCGTTTGCGGACGGGATGGAAATGGTTGGTTTGGCAGACGCAATCGAAGCGACCTCACTGTTAGCGGATGTGGATTTGGTTTGGCATCCGGTGAGTGCAGCCAGGCTGCCCGCCATCAAGGCGAGGAAGTGAATGGTTTTAATTTTCATGGTTTTGCCGGTCAATTTACTGGGGTTGTTTGATTGACAGTTTCGGGCAGAACTCACACTCCGGAAAATATGACATGCATCATATGACTGGATGCCAAACCTCTCCCAAGGATGCTCGCTTCAGCCTATTTCTTGGCGGCTGGCACCTCGGTCAGCGCGATGGCTCCGGCAGATTGGTCGAGTTGAATTTCGATGATGGTATCCGTGGCGTTGCGATTGGCAGCCGGAACGGAGATTTCAATCCCAGCCTCGGTTTGCGAAACAACCGCCTCGCCGCCGGTCAAGGCGACGGCACGAACAACCTTCGCTGAAATGGCTGGCAACACAAGCTTGTCTCCCGGCCATTTCAGGATGTGAACGTAAATGGTCTTGTCGCGAAACGTGGAAACCCCGTAGTCGCCGGGGAGAAATGGCCCGCCGCGCGTCCCGTAAATGCTGGCACCGTATTTGCCGAGCCAGTCGCCCATTTCGCGCAATCGTTGCACCTGCGCGGGATCAATCTGTCCGTCCGGAGCGGGGCCGACATTCAGGAGCAGGTTGCCGTCGCGTCCGGCGGCATTGATCAAATAATGGAGACAGTCCTTCAACGGTTTTGGGTGGGCGGTTTTCTGGTATCCCCAGGCACCCGCAAGGGTGAGGCAATGTTCCCAGGGATGCTGGTTGTCGAAATTTCCGCCCGCCCAATCGCCTTCGCGCGAATGAAGATCTTCCGGCATATCGGCGCGCCCATTGAAGATCACCTGGGGCTGAAGGCGGCGAATCATGTTGTAAACCTTGTCGTGCTGCCAACTAAAGCCGCCCTTGTAGTGCTGGTCGGCCGGGCGTTTTTTCCACTCCGCGCCTTTCCAATAGCCGCCAAAGCTCAACCAGTCCGCCTCGCCGCCATCAAAGAACAGGATGTCAATCTTGCCGTAATTGGAGAGCAACCTCTCCATCTGGCGGTGATACTGGTCACGCATCGCCTCGGCGCTCTGGCGATGCACGTCCGGGGAAAGATAGCCGGGGAAACGCCAGTCCAGCGGCGAGTAGTAAAGTCCGACGCCCAGGCCGGCCTTGCGCGCGGCGGTGACATACTCCTGGACGAGGTCGCGATGGGCGGCGCTTTTGACGCTCGTGAATTCGTTAGTGCCATCGTCGAACAGACAGAAACCGTCGTGATGCCGCGCGGTGAGCACGATGTATTTCATTCCGGCCGCCTTGGCGGTTTCAACCCACGCCGTCACGCTGGAGGTGGGATTGAACTGGTCGGCAAGTTTCGCGTATTCCTCGTTGGGAATCTGCTCCTCCCATTGCACCCACTCGCCGCGTCCGGGAATGGCGTAAAGTCCGAAGTGAACGAACATACCAAACCGCGCCTCGCGCCACCAAGCCAGGCGGGCCTCGCGCGCCGCCGGCGTTTCGGTTTCGGCGGGAGCGACGGATCCCCCCGCAGCCGCAGCGGGCGTTTGAACCGCGCGGTTGGCCGGCGCTACCTCGGCGGCCAGAAGCCTGGTTGCCAGAAGCAGCGTCAGGATTGGGAATATTGTTGGTTTCATGGTTGTAAATTCAGGTAACGATTTCGAACATTCTATGGCCGAAGCCGGTAAAGACCCGCGCCATGCGAATTGATTTCCGCAGTGAACGTGCCGGTCACCTTTCCAAGATTATTGTGACTCCAGAGGTCGCGAACCTTGACCTTTCCATGGAAACCCAGATCCGCCAGTGAAACGGAAACACTCCTGGGTTGAAGCGCATCCGTCACCGGAGCGTTCGTAGCCGCCGCCGGAGCGCCGGGCCGGCCACGGGGAACTGGCGCGGGCGAAGTGTTGAAGAGCGCGAGGTATTTGTCTTTCGATCCCGGCACATCGGCCACCCACGCAACGGTGTTGTTGGTGCTGAAAAGCTGCCGGTTGTTCGTTGAGTTCTGATTCACCGCGAGCACTTCATCATTGGTCAGGAGCGAGAGCGTGAAGTCGTCGTTTTTCGGCAGGTTGCCGCCCATGATCAATGGCGAGCGGGCGATGCACCACAGGCTCATCAGCGTGAACTGCTCGTCTTTCGTGAAGTGCGTCCACCCCCTGCTCTGCCATGCCCGGATGTTGCCCAGCGGCAGCATATCGGCATCCGGCCAGTGACCGGGGGCGCGGAAGGGCGTCCAGTTGTTCAGCCGCGCGAACTGCTCATGGAGCGAACGCCAGTTGTCCCAGAAATCATCGCTGACGCGCCACAGGTTTGCGTGCGTCTGAATATGTTCCCCCTGACTGACCGGCGTCGCGCCCGGCGAGGTCGAAAAAATAATCTTCCGGCCCGTGCGGTCAATCGCCTTGCGGATGGCTTCAATCTCGTCCGTGTGATAAGGCGAGGAGAGGTCGTCCACCTTCACATAATCCAAGTCCCACGAGGCAAACAAGGCGAACACAGAATCGTAGTATTCCTGCGCGCCGGGCTTGGTCATGTCCACGCCATACATATCGCCGTTCCAGGCGCAGGTGGAATTCGTTTTGGCGATGTCGGCAGCGGTGTAAGACGTTCCAAAAACAGGCAGTTTGTTGGCCACGGCCTGACGGGGAATACCACGCAACATATGCAGGCCGAACTTCAGACCTTTCGCGTGCAGGTAATCGGCGATGGGTTTGAACGAGCGCGTTGCCGCCGTCATCGGGAAACGATTCGTGGCCGGGAGCAACCGTCCGTTCGCATCCAGCTCCAGCACCGCGCCCCGGCGATACGCGTCCGTGTGCGCCAGCGGCTCATACCACTGGATGTCAATGGTGACAATGTCCCAGCCGTGCGGCTTCAGTTTCTCCGCCATGTAATCGGCGTTGGCGATCACATTCGATTCCCAGACGCCGGCACCGTAGCAGTCCCATGAGTTCCAGCCCATCGGCGGCGTCTTTGCCCACGACCAAAAGTCTGGCTCGGCGGCACTCGCGGTCAGGGTTGCGGTGAGCAGGCCCAGAACGGTGCCTTTCAAATTGAGTGTAATTGGCAGTTTCATATTCGCTGGTTAGCCTTCGACTCTAATAATATCGGGTTGCGCTGCTTTGAACAGCGTGCGGCAAAATTGTTCTATTAAATCACCCTGCCGCCAATATGACGTTTGTCTTATTCGCAGTTTGAATTTGCGCAGGAAACAGCCCATCTTTTTGCCAGTCTTGATGCGCAGAACGAGGATGCACATGACTGCGAACGGCTACTACCTCGGCCCGCCATCTACGGCAAAAGCAACATGGCTCAAATTCTCCTATAATTCAGGAGAGGACAACTCGCAATTCCTCTTCGAAGCATCATTTCAATAGCCGGTAGAATGTTGCAGGCGTGTTCCCGGACGGCGGCAGCGCCACCTGCCACTGGCTGCCGATGATTTGCGGCGCCGGCAACGTGACATTCACCCAATTCCCCAGCATAAGGTTCGTCCGCGATTGCAACGTGTAACCAGCGGACGCCAGCGGCCACGACAGCGTCAGGTTCGCGCCCGTCAGCGCCAGGTTCATCGCCGGGCTGTTGGTGCTCAACTGCTGGCTGGAACCCAATGCCGCCGTCGCCGCAATCTCCGCCGCCGACAGACCGACGTTGTAAATGCGGAACTCATCCATCACCCCGTCGAAATACGGATATGGATACTGCGACTGGCCCAGATAATTGTTGGCCGTGCTGCCCAGGCTCGAGGGCCGCAGCGTCATCGCATTGTTGGTGCCCACCGGCAGGCCGTTCAAATACAGAACGCCCTTGTTCCCGTTGAGCGTCACCGCCACCTGATACCACACGCCCACGCTCATCGTGGAACTACAGTTGATTTGTTGCTCGCTGCCGCCCCCGTTGGTGGTGATGCCAAACCGCACCGTGCCGCTGGCCCCATTCTGCGGGGTCAGGAACATATTGGTCGTGGTGTTACCGCCGAAATCGCAGATCCGACTCCAGTTGGTCGTGGAATTGAGTTTCACCCACGTAATAATCGTGAAGTTGCTCAAGGTGCCGACAATCCCGGTGGGAAGGCTCGCGTATTGCGACGCGGCGGAGGCCAGGGTCAACTGGCCGTTGGTGAGCGTGCCGCCGCTGGGCAGCGTGCCATTCCAGATCGGCCCGCCCACAGAATCGGCAATGCTGGCTCCGTTCGTCTCGCTGAAACTGTAGCGATGCACCAGCAATCCCAACGTGCCCGACCATGTGGTCGCCGTGGCTTGCGCGCTGTTGGTGCCTTCACCGCCAGCGTTCACCGCGCTGACCACATAGTAATAAATCGTGCCGCCGGCCAGGCTGGTGTCATTGAAGTTCGTCGCGGTCACGCCGCTGGTGACGACCGTGTAGGAGCCGCCGTTCGTGGTCGAACGCTTCACGTTGTAACTCGCCGCGCCGGAAGAAGCCGTCCAAATCAAGTTGATCTGGGAGGCGGAGGCCGTCGTGGCCGTCAGTCCTGCGGGAGCCGCCGGCATTGTCGTCGCGCTGACCTGGGCACTGTTGGTGCTTTCACCTCCAAAGTTCACCGCGCTGACCACATAGAAGTAAGTGGTGGCGATAGCCAGGCCGGTGTCATTGTAGTTGGTCGCGGTCACGCCCGTGGCGATGACTGTGTAAGACCCGCCATTGGTCGTCGAGCGTTTAATGTTGTAGCTGGCCGCGTTGGTAACTGTGTTCCAAGTGAGGTTGATCTGGCTGCTGGAAACTGCAACCGCAGCAAGACCGCCCGGTGCCCCCGGCAGCGGCACCGAAGCGCCCGCCAGATAGCCATAAAACTGCAACTCGGCCACGTTGCCGTAGCCGCCGTTGGGCGAAAGGTAACGGACACAACGAAACGCCGACGTGTTGGTGATGCTCACCGACGTGAACGCGCCCGAGGGCGGCTGCGTCGTCACGGTGTATAACGTGACCGCGTCGCTGAAGTTCGCCTGGTTCGCGCCCTGGAAAATGCCGCCCACCATGCGCGATTCCGCGCCGGAGCGCGGACAATAGTTGATCTGTGTGATGGCATTGCTCACGCTCGCGCCAAAATACAGCCCCACCCAATCACCGTTACCCGGATCCGGCGCATCAAAATATGTGTTCAGGTTGTTGTCGAACACGTTGGTGATGGTGTTGCCAGAATTGCCCCACGAACCCGGTGTGCCGATGATGGTGCCCGTGAGTTTGGGGTGGAGCAGCGCAACTTCGACGCTGTTGGCCGTTTCGCTGCCGCCAACCATGGCGCTGACCACGTAATAACAGGCGATAATGTTGAACGCGGTGTAGTCGGTGTAGTTGGTGGTGGTGACACCGCTGACAATGGTCGTGTAAGGCCCGCCGCTGGTGGTCGAACGTTTGACGCTGTAACTCGTCGCGTTGGCAACCGCGTTCCACATGAGGTTGACCTGGCCGCCGGGTGCCGCTGACACGGTCAAGTTTGTGGGGCCGGCCAATGACGGCCAGCCGGGCGCGTTCACGTTGTCAAACGTGGCCGTGCATAAGGTCGTCGCCGGGGTTCCCGAATAACCGGTGGAATTATTGTTGGCACAGACAGCCATCCCAACATATTTCACGCCCGACATGCTGACCGTGGTCGTCCCCAATTGAGTCCAGTTGTTTCCGTCCGCAGAATAATACCCCGTGAACGTGCTCCCGTTCTGCACCAACTCCACCCAGCAGGGCACAACCGGATTGGTCACGTTGTTGTCCCAGCTTCCCGCGACATTGTCACTCGAACGGTGTTCAAAAACCACGCCGTTGCTCGCCGTCATCCCGATAAAGACGTTGGCCGCATTGGCGTTCAAACTGTCGCGGATCGTCACCCCGGCCTTCGACCACCCGGCCGCGCCCTGCAGGGAGACGACGCGGGCAAGGATGCTGCAATTCCCGCTGTTGTTGGTCTCATACACAAACCGAAAAGTGTCGAACGCGTTCACGGTGTAGGTATAGGACGCGTCGTAGTCGCACCCGGACGCGGTCACTGTGAACACTCTGTTGGTGCAACTCTCGCTGCCGGCCACGCCCACGGGACCAATGTCCTGCGCCACCCACGGCGCCGGCACGTTGGCCGTCGGGGTCGCGCTGACTTGAGCCGAGTTCGTGCCCTGGCTGCCCGGCGTCACCGCCGCCACCACATAGTAATACGTCGTGCGACCCGCCAGATTGAGGTCCGTGTAATTCGTCGTGGTCACGCTGGCGACGCTCATGTAAGGCCCGCCACTGACGGTGGATCGCCCGATGTTGTAACCCGCCGCGTTGCTGGCCGCCTGCCAGTTCAACGTCACCAACTCCATGCCTGCCGTCGCCGTCAATCCTGTCGGCACGGACGGCACCAGCAACCCGCCGACGCAGCTAATGCCGTCGAAAGTCGCCGTGCCAAAACTTGAGTTATTGTTATTGCAAAACACCAGCCCCCCGTAATTCGAGGTTCCCATGCTGATGGTCGTTGACCCCAACTGCGTCCAGTTCGCGCCATCCACCGAGTAATAACCGGTGAACGTGTTTCCGCTCTGCACCAACTTCACCCAATAAGAGGTGCTCAAGCCGGTCACGCTGTTGGAACTCGTGCCGCCGCCGTCGCTCGAACGGGATTGGAAAACCACCCGGTTGCCCGGCATCACTCCGATAAA
>PLYV01000241.1 GCA_003151855.1 Limisphaerales bacterium
ACGGAGCCGACGAATCCTTCCTCCTCGGCAATGACGGAGAAAATGAAATCATTGTGGGCCGCGCCCGGCGGCAAAAATCCCAGCGCGGTCTGCTTGCCCTCGTGCCAGCCCTTGCCCAGCAGTCCGCCGGAGCCGACCGAAATCAGCGCCTGCTGGCCCTGATACGAACTCTTGCGCTGCAACTCGCGCGCCGTTTCCCGTTCCGCCTTCGTCGCGCCCTCGGCCGCAAAATCCCGGCCGAAATAAACCAGCAGCCGCTGGCGCTGATAATCCTGCATCGGCAGTTGCAGCGCGCGCGGCGCAAACAAAATGTCCGCCAGGAACAGCGCGCCCAAAATGCCGACGCACGCGCCGAGCTTCAGCAAAAACCGCTTGGGCGTGCCGGCGACAAACATCATCACCAGCCCCGTCGGCAGCAGCACCAGCGCCGAGCCGAGGTCCGGTTCCTTGAAAATCAGGATGAACGGCAGCGCCATCAGCCCGAGGCCGCGCCAGAAATTTTCCGGCAATTTTAATTCGTTCGGCGGACGGCTCAAGAAATTCGCCATCGCCAGGATGAAAGTGAGCTTGGCAAATTCGCTTGGCTGGAACTGGAAAACCTTCAGGTCAATCCACCGCCGCGCGCCGCCGTGGATGCTGCCGATGTGCGGCACCAGCACCGCGACGAGGCAGACGATCATCGCCCAGTAAATCACCGACGACCAGCGCGCGATGCTGTGGTAATCCACGAAGCAGACCGCCGCGCCGCCGCCGAGGCCGATGACATACCAGATGACCTGCCGGAACCACAGTTGCTGCCACCACGGCACCAGCAGCGCCGATTCGCCC
Organism: Limisphaerales bacterium; assembly: GCA_003151855.1. Taxonomy (GTDB): domain Bacteria; phylum Verrucomicrobiota; class Verrucomicrobiia; order Limisphaerales; family UBA11358; genus UBA11358. The sequence goes on from PLYV01000241.1 coordinate 829, forward strand.
ACCGTCGTGGCGCTGAACACGAACGCCGTGCCCAGAAACATCAGTCCCGCCAGCGCCGCGAACTGGAGCTTGTCGAACTTCTCTCTGGGAACTTGGTGAAACATTTCAATTCAGCGCCGCCGCCAAAAATTTTCCGCTGGGTGATTTTTCCTTTTCCAAAATCGCCGCGTAAATGTCATGCGCAATCGGCCCGCAGGTGGGACCGCCAAACGTGCCGTCTTCCACCATGACGACCACCGCGTAGCGCGGATTTTCGTAGGGCGCAAACGAGGCGAACCAGGTGGTGCGCCCGGTCTTGCGATTGTGCGCGTCCATGATTTCAGCGGTGCCGGTCTTGCCGCAAATGTGGATGCCGGGAACGCGCGCCAATCCGCCGGTGCCTTCCGGGTCTTCGGTTTCCGCGAGCATCGCATCGTGCAAAATGCGGAGGTTGCGGCCGCTCACGCCGATGTGTTCGCGCACCAGCCCGGCGGGAAAATTCGTCACGCCGCCGTGCTGGTTTGAATCCTGCGGCTCGACGCGCTGGACCAGGCGCGGCCAGAACACCGTGCCGCCGTTCGCGATGGCCGAGTAAACCACCGCCATTTGCAACGGCGTCACCGAGACTTCGCCCTGGCCGATGCAGACGTTCGCCGTGTCGCCGTCGCTCCAGCCTTCGTGGATGCGTTCGAGCGACGGCAAGTTGCCGGCGGTTTCCTGCCGCGTTGGCAGGCTGCAAGGTTCGCCGAGCTGGAATTTTTCCGCCAGCGCGATGATGCGATCCACGCCCGTGCGCAGTCCGCTGGTGATGAAATAGGTGTTGCTGGAATCCATGATGGCGCGGCGGAAATTATATTTGCCCGGCTTGGCCAAGTCGGTGATGTGCCGCCGGCCAATGGCGATGTAGCCCGGATTGTCCACCTCGGCTTTCGGGTCCAGCCCGGCCTCCAATGCCGCGAGGCCGATGATGGGCTTGAAGATGGAACCGGGCGCGTAATTCTCCTGCGTCGCGCGGTTGATTTCCGGGCGCAATTTCGCGTCCTGCCGCCGCGCGGTTTCCTCCGGAGTGAAGCCGTCCACATAGCTGTTCGGATCCACCGCCGGCGATGACACCATCGCCAGCACGTCGCCGTTGTGCACGTCCAGCACGACCACCGCGGCGCGCGCATCGGCGTGCTGGTGTTGCAGCAGCGATTCCTCCGCCGCGCGCTGCAAGTCGAGGTCAATCGTAAGCACGAGGTTTTGTCCCGGCTCCGGCTCGGTCGCGACGTTTTCCGACTGGCGGTAGCCGACGCTGTTGATCAACACTGATTCCTCGCCGGCGTGCCCGCGCAATTCCGCGTCAAAGCCCGCTTCCACGCCGACCTTGCCTTCAAAATCCGGCAGGAAATAACTGAAGTAGGAATTCTCGCCCTCCTGCGCCTTGTCCTCGCGCGTGACGTAGCCAAGCAAGTGCGCCGCCGTGGTGCCGAGCGGATAATGCCGCACGGACTGCAATTCCAGATCCGCGCCGAGGCCGTTGGTGATGTTTTCCTGGAACCGTGCGAGCTGCGCCGGGTCCATGTTTTTCAAAACGGGAAACGGCAGCGCCAGCCGCGTGGCGTAATGGCGGTTGAACTGCGCCGCGTTGAACGCCAGCGGCTCGCCGGTCTTCCGGCTGACCTGCGCGACGATGGCGCCGGCCACGCGGTCGCGCGCGAGTTCGCGCAGTTGTTCCAGGTAACCCGGCTTGAAGGCGAATTGTTTCCGCTCGGCCTTGGTCAGCGAGCGACCGAGTTTTTTCTCGGCGTTGGCGACGTTTTGTTTCTGCACGGCGCGGGCGGATTTCAAAAGCTCGCCGTAGGCCGCGTCGAACTGCGGATGCAAATCGTCGAGAAAGAGGCTCAAGTCGTAGCGCGGGCGGTTCTCCGCGAGCACGCGGCCTTCGCGGTCCAAAATCTTTCCGCGCACCGCCGGCAGCCGGATGGTGCGGTAGGCCTGCGTGGTCATGTGTTCCTGATATTCGCGCGACGAGACGACCTGCACCCACCAGAGCCCGGCGAGCAAAAGGCAAAGCCCGGCCGCCAGCACCACCGCCAGCAGGCGGAGCGACGGTTCGTTCTTTTTCAGTTCGTCAAAGACTAGCATTTTAACTTTTAACCACGAATGGACACCGCTGCACCCGGATAAAAAATCCGCTCGGAAAACTCATTTCTGAATCCGTGTTCATCTGTGGTTCAAATTTTATTTTAGGTTTCTCCCGCGCCGGATTTCGCGGTCGGAACGGAAGCTCACTTCCGTCCGCAGCTTGTAGCCGAGCGCGCCGTTGCACGCGCCGATCAGCGCAAAGATAAACGGCGTGGCCACCGCGCCGCCGGCGGTCATCACGAGCCATTGCCAGAGCGTGCCCCAGCCGAGCAGCGGTTCCTGGCCGCCGCTTAACAGCATCAGCAGCGTCAGCGCCGGCACCAGCGCGCTGGCCGCCGCGCCGAGGACGAATTGCGCGAACGGCAAGTCGCGCAGAATCAAATCGCGCCGCACATAAATCGGAAATCCGACGATGAACAGCGGCAGAATCGTGATGCCAAGCGGATTGGCGGAAAAGGTGTCGAGCCACAGCCCGCCAAAAATCGCGAGCGCGGCAATCGTCGGCAAACCGGCGTTCAACGCGGCGAAAACCATCAGCGTCGGCAGCAGGTCAATTTGCGCGCCGAGCCATGCGCGCGGCGCCGACAAAACCGTTTCGCCAAACACGGCGAGAAACGCCGCGGACAAAATCAGGATGGTCTGGAACGGGTTCATTTCATGGGGTCAGCACCCAGACTTGTTCGAGCGAGCCGAGATTGGCGTTGAGTTTCACCCGCGCCTCGGTGTAGAGACCGTATTCCACTGAGCGCGAGTCCACCACCTGCCCGACCGGGATGCCCGCCGGAAAGACGCCGCCGAGGCCGCTGGTCACGACGTTCTGGCCGGGCTTGAGATTGGCGTTGCTGGCGAGGTAGGTCAGTTGCACGAGCGACGTGTCGAGCGGGCCGGCGGCGCGCACCACGCCCATGTCGCGCGCGGCGTTTTCCACCGTGGCGGAGACGCGGCAGTTGTCGTCGCCGATGAGGACGACCTGCGCGTGGGTCTGGCTGACGGAACTGATGCGCCCCACCAAACCGGCGGAAGTGATGACGGGCAAATCTACGCGGAGACCGTCATTGCTGCCCTTGTCAATCTGCACGGTGCGCCACCAGTTCGCCGGGTCGCGCATGACGACCTGGGCGAGCTTGAGTTTCCATGGCGACTGCCGCGACCAGTTGAAGAGCGCCCGGAGCTGGTCGTTCTCGCGGACAATCGCGGCAGCTTGGACGGATTGCGAGCGGAGCTGCTGGTTTTCGCGGCGGAGCCGGTCAATCTGCGCGAGCAGTTCGCGGCGCGGCAAAACGGCATCGGCGAGGTCGGCGGGCAGTTGCTGGCCGGCGCTGGCGAGGCCGAACAGCGGCAGAAACCAGCTGCCGACGGCGAGCTTCAGGCGGTCGGTCGCGCGCGTGGGCAGGCTCAGCAGGAGCACGACCACGAACACCACCGCGCCGAGCGC
>PLYV01000262.1 GCA_003151855.1 Limisphaerales bacterium
TGGTATGTCGAGGCGAGCAAGGCTGCGTTCTTCGGCACCGACGCCGCGCTCAAGGCGAACAAGCTCGCCGTCATTGATTTTGTCCTCAGCAACACCATCCGGCTGTTCCATCCGTTTCTGCCGTTCATCACGGAGGAACTCTGGCACGGCATGGGTTACAGCAAGGAGCTGCCGGAAAATCAGGGCGGCAAGACCATCATGTTCGCGGCGTGGCCCAAGCCGCTCAGCGCGGAGGAGAAGGAATACTTCACCCTTGATGACACGGCGGATAAAATTGCCGCCGCGAAATACGAACTCGTCGGCCTCGGCCGCAACCTGCGCCGCGAGATGAAGCTTGATCCGGCGAAGAAGTTGAAATTCATCCTCAAGCCCGCCGGCAACCTTGCCACCGCAGAAGTTGAGGTGCTGAAGATTTTGCTCAACGCCGAAGCCGTGGAAGTCGTCGCAGCAAACTGGACGCCCGCCAAGGGCACGCCGAGCGCCTCGAACGCGCTGGGTGAAATCTTCCTGCCGCTGGAAGGCTTGATTGACATCGGCGCGGAAAAAGTCCGGCTCACGAAGGAGCAGGAAAAAATCCAGACCGAGATCACCAAGGTGGAGGAGAAGCTGGCGAACCCGAACTTCACGCAGAAGGTGCCGGCGAAAGTCCTCGACGAACACAAGCAGCGCCTCTCCGACTGGCAAGCCAAGCTCGCGCAGATCAAAACCTCGCTGGCGGCGCTGGGCTGATTTTTCAACCACGAAAGACACGACCACACGAAAGCGGACAGGGAGTTCCGTGAATTCTTTCGTGTGTTTCGCGTGTTTCGCGGTTAATTTTCTGCCGTCATGGAGCAAGGACTCGTCACCGACATCGGCCTCTGCATCATCGCAGCCTGGATGTTTGCGGTGCTTTCCCAGTTTTTGCGCCAGCCGCTTCTGCTCGCCTATCTCGTCGCCGGGTTTGCCATCGGCCCGAACGGCTTCAAGTGGGTCACCAATCCCGACTCGATCCAGACTATCTCGGAAATCGGCCTGTCACTGCTGCTGTTCATGATCGGGCTGGAGATTGACCTCAAGCGGATGCTGAGCGCGGGCCGCGTCATCACGTTCACCGCGCTCGCGCAAATCCTCGGCTGCGCGCTGCTCGGCTGGTTGGTCTTCGGCTTCATCGGCCCGGCGCAAAACAAGCTGGAGGCGCTTTACCTCGGTGTGGCCGTGGCGATGAGCAGCACGGTCATCATCGTCAAAATCCTTTACGACAAGCGCGAACTGGAAACGCTCGCCGGCCGCGTCACGCTCGGCGTGCTCGTCTTGCAGGATGTGGCGACCATTCTTTTCCTCGCCGTCCAGCCGAACTTGAAAAATCCCGCGCTCGCGCCGCTGGTGCTGGCATTGGGGAAAGTCATCCTGCTGCTGTCCGTGGCGTTTCTCGCGAGCCGGTTTGTGCTGCCGCACGTCTTCCGGTTCGTCGCGCGGCTGCCGGAACTCGTCCTCGTCGGCGCGCTGGCATGGTGCCTGGCGCTGGCGGGCTTCGCCGGCTGGCTGGGGCTGTCCACCGCGATGGGCGCGCTCATCGCCGGCATGATGATCTCGACTTTCCCCTACACGCTCGACGTGGTGGCGAAGGTCACGAGCATCCGCGATTTTTTTGTCACGCTGTTCTTCGTCGGCCTCGGCATGGAAATCCCGCTGCCAACCGTCGCCTACGTTCTTTGGATGCTGTTCCTCTGCCTGTTCCTCGTCGCGAGCCGGCTGGCGACCGTTTTTCCGCCGCTTTACGCGATGAAGCAAGGTTTCCGCGTCAGCCTGCTGCCGGCCATCAATCTGTCGCAGTTGAGCGAACTTTCGCTGGTGCTGCTGGCGCTGGGTTTCAAAAGCGGCGACGTCTCGGCGAACACCGTCGGCATCGCGGCGTTTTCCTTCGCGTTCCTCGCCGTCGCCTCAACCTACGGCATTTTGAAAAACGATGTGTTGCTCCACGCCGTCACGCCGTGGCTGCGCAAAATGGATTTGAAAGACCTCGACGAAACCGGCCACGAAAGCGCCGGCGATGCAAAATCCAAACGCATCTGCCTGCTGGGCTTCTCTTGGACGGCCAGCTCGCTGCTCGCGGAGATTGAGCGAAACCGCCCGGATTTGCTGGCGGAAATCGTGGTCATTGATTTCAACCCCGTCGTCCACGAAAAACTGAAGGCACGAAAAATCCACGCCGTTTATGGCGACATCACCGCGCGCGATGTGCTGCACCACGCCGGTGCGGCGCATGCGGAGTTCATCATCTGCTCGCTGCCAAACATGGTGATCAAGGGCGCAGACAATCTGAAAATGCTCCGCCAGTTGCGCGAGCTGAACCCGGATGCAAAGATCATCGTCCACGCCGAGTTGCTCGCCGATGTGCCGAAACTTTATGCCGCCGGTGCCAGCTACGTCACCGCGCCGCGCCTGCTGGAGGCTGCCGACCTGTTGCAGGTCATCGAGGCCGACGAGCAAAAGCTGCTCGCCCAAAAACAGCAGGTGCAGCTCAAGCTGCTGGAGCAACGCGCGGAAATCATCCCATAATTTATGAAACCTGTTTCACTCAAAACCGCCCTCGCCGTTTCCATCAAAGCCGCCCGCGCCGCCGGCCAAGTCATGCACGCCAACTGGCACAAGCCCAAGCGCGTGAACTCCGCCGAGGCCCACGACATCAAGCTGGAGCTCGACGTCCGCTGCCAAGCGCTCATCGAAAAAATTCTCGCCGCCGCGTTTCCGGAAATTCCCGTGCTCGGCGAGGAAGGCAACACCGGCGACACTTCCGCCGAATACCGCTGGGTGATTGACCCGATTGACGGCACGGTGAATTATTATTTCGGCCTGCCACACGCCGCCACCTCCATCGCGCTGCAACATCGCGGCGAATCCGTGGTCGGCGTGATTTACGACCCGTTCACCGATGAGATCTGGACCACCACCAAAGGCCAGCCGACGCGGCTGAACGGAAAAATTGTCCGCGTCAGCAACCGCACGAAGATCGAGGACTGCATCATCGCGATGGGTTTTTCCAAGAGCCAGGACAACCTGGAAAAGAGCCTGCCGCACATGATCCAAATTTCCCGCCGCGCCAAGAAAATGCGCATCATGGGTTCCGCCGCGCTGGAACTGGTCTATGTCGCCAGCGGCCGGCTCGACGCCTATGTCGAGCGCACCATTAATTTGTGGGACGTGGCCGCCGGTTCGCTGCTCGTGGAAAATGCCGGCGGCGAGTTTTACACCGTGCCCGCGCCCGGCGGCAAACTGCGGATGTGCGCCGACAATGGCAAGCTGCGGAAGAAGCTTCAGCTCGGCAGTATGTTGAAATGAATTGAACAACCAAGGCGCGAAGACGCAAAGGATTCAAAGGCTTCGCGTCTTTGTGTCTTGGTTGTTGAAAAATTCTTTCAGCTTGTCCAGCGCCTTCGCCCGGTGGCTCATTTTATTTTTCACGTCCTCGCCCAGTTCGGCGAACGATTGCTTGAAGCCGTCCGGCACGAACAGCGGGTCGTAACCGAAACCGCCGTGGCCGCTGGCGGCAAATTGAATCCGCCCTTCGCACGCGCCGTCGAACAGGCGAGGATGGAGGATGGAGGATGGAGGATGGACTTCAGCTAGCGCGATGACGCAGCGGAATCTGCCGGTGCGTTTTTCCAGCGGAACGTCTTTCAATAGGCGCAGCAGCTTGGCGTTGTTGTCCGCGTCATGGGAATTTTCCGTCTTGTCCAGCGCGGCGAAGCGCGCGGAATGCACGCCCGGCGCGCCGTTCAGAGCGTCCACTTCCAGCCCGGAATCGTCGGCGAGCACAAAGAAATTTCCGCTTTCCGCTTTCCGCTTTCCGCTTTCGCCTTGCGCCAGCCATCTGGCGAGTTCCACCGCCTTCTTCGTCGCGTTGCCGGCAAACGTGTCCGCGTCTTCCACCACGGCGGGCGCGGCAGGAAAATCTTTCAGCGTGAGGCAGCGGAAATCCGCGCCAAGGATGGCCTGGATTTCTCCGACCTTGTGGGCGTTGCGCGTGGCGATGAGCAGCGTCGTCATGGCTGAAACATATAACAAACGGCATATAACGGCGAGCTTGACGCGGATTTTTCACCATCCAAAATCATCCGCATGAAATCACGGCTCTTCCTTGGCCTTGGCCTTTCGCTGGCCGCGTTCAATATTGGCATCGCCTCCGCCGAAACGGTCTGGCTCGACGACTTGAACCTCAAGCCCGCCACGCAGGGCTGGGGCGAACCGCAGAAAAACCAATCCGTGGGGGAACATCCGCTGACCATCGGCGGCAAGGTCTTCGAGCGCGGCTTCGGCACGCACGCGGAAAGCACGTTGCGCGTCAACCTCGGCGGCGGCGCGCAGAAGTTCACCGCCAGCGTCGGCGTGGACGACGAGGTGGACAAGAATCCGGCGTCGAGCGTCGAGTTCATCGTGCTCGGCGACGGCAAAACGCTTTGGAGCAGCGGCGTGATGCGCGCCGGCAATGCCGCCAAGGAATGCGCCGTGGATTTGTCCGGCGTGACGAATCTCGTGCTCAAGGTCGGCGACGCCGGCGACGGCATGGAATGGGATCACGCCGACTGGGCGGACGCGAAATTTGAGACGGCGAGTGCAAAAAGTTTTGCGGTAAGCGGTGAAGCCGCCCTCGCACCGGTCGCTCCCTATATTCTCACGCCGCCCGCGCCGGCCACGCCGCGCATCAACGGCGCGAACGTCTTCGGCGTGCGCCCCGGCTCGCCGTTTTTGTTCACGATTCCGGCGACCGGCGAGCGGCCGATGGAGTTTAGCCTCGAACAAACCGTCGTTCGCTTGGTCGTCATCACCAATCATCATCAGGTCAGCATTCGCGGCCCATTCGCTGGAATTCTCGACCTCAATACCACCAACGGCCAAATCACCGGCGACATTCACACGAAAGGCGAATACATCGTCACGCTCCGCGCCAAAAATGCCCTCGGCACGGCGGAGAAGAAATTCCGCATCGTCTGCGGCGACCAGATCGCGCTCACGCCGCCGATGGGCTGGAACAGTTGGAACTGTTTTGCCGGCGAGGTTTCCCAAGAACGGGTCAAGAGCGCGGCGGATGCGCTGATCAAGAGCGGCCTCATCAACCATGGCTGGACTTACATCAACGTGGACGATTACTGGCAGAACAACCATGACTCCAAAGACCCGACCTTGCAGGGACCCTTCCGCGACGCCCAGGGCAACATCGTGCCGAACTCCCGCTTTCCCGACATGAAGGGGCTGGCCGATTACATCCACAATCTCGGATTGAAGGCAGGGCTGTATTCCTCGCCCGGGCCGTGGACCTGCGGCAACTGCACCGGCAGCTTCGACCGCGAACGGCAGGACGCGGCAAAATATGCGCAATGGGGCTTTGACTATTTGAAATACGACTGGTGCTCCTACACGCCGACCATGGAAGCGCAGCGCGGAATCTCCACCAATTATCCGCTGGCGGCCGCGAGCTGGAGCGGGTCCAATCCCAGCAGCCATGCGGAGCTGATAAAGCCATACGCCATCATGCACGAGGCGCTGGCCGCGCAACCCCGTGACATCGTGTACAGTCTTTGCCAGTACGGCATGGGCGATGTGTGGGGCTGGGGCGACCAGGTCGGCGGCAATTGCTGGCGCACCACCGGCGACATCACCGACACCTGGAAAAGCATGAGCGGCATCGGTTTCAAACAGGACAAGGCCGCGCCGTTCGCCAAGCCCGGCAACTGGAACGACCCTGACATGCTCATCGTCGGCCAACTCGGCTGGGGCAACCTCCATCCCACGCGCCTGACCGTGGACGAGCAATACACCCACATCAGCCTCTGGTGTCTGCTGTCCGCGCCGCTGCTCATTGGCTGCGACATGACCAAGTTTGACGACTTCACGCTGAGCCTGCTGGACAACGACGAGGTGCTCGCGCTCGACCAGGACGCCCTCGGCAAAGAGGCGACGTGCGTCCTCACCGATGGCGATTTGAAAGTCTATGCCAAGGAACTGGCCGACGGCAGCCGCGCCCTGGGCTTTTTCAATCTCGGCACCGTGTCGCTGGATTTGAAATTCAAGCCGCTGGCGCAATTCGGTTTCACCGGCACCCAGCACGTCCGCGATCTCTGGCGGCAGCAGGATTTGCCGGACGTGGACGCCGCCACCGGCACCCTGCCCCTCACCATTCCCGCGCACGGCGTGCTGCTTTACAAACTGACGGCGAAGTAACCCGCCGGGTCCAAACCAAAAGGCGAACGGAGCTTTCCGTTCGCCTTTCGTGCTTTAAGGGATGAATTAAGTCGCGCCTTACTGATCCGGCCGGCGCGCGGCTTGACGCAGCCGATCACCGCCGCTTGACCGGCAACGCCGGACGATGACTTCAACGCCGCCAGAAATAGACGCACAGGGCCATGCCGAACGCGCCAATCGCCCCCACCAAGCAGAGCAACACGTCAAAGCCATGGATCATGTTGCAGGCTTTGATGATGCCGGCGAGTCCGGCGAGCAGGCAGCCGATGACCGCAAAGATCATCACAGTTTGCCGGCCGGTGTCGTGGTGGGATAACTGGCTGGCGAGGGCAAAGGCGATCACCTCGTTCGCGGCGAGGGTGCCGTCGGCACCGCAGACAGGACAGGCGACGGAAGTGGTCATCCGCCCGCACAGCGGCTCAATGTCGAAGGCATACCGCTGACCGCAACTGCACTGAATTTTTACCGGTATCATAAACAATAACGGGTTAACTGTGGTGCAGATTTTATGATCGCATGGCTCGTGCCAAACGCAATTCCCTTGGAAACCGCGGCTTTGTTCCGGGTTGAAGTGGCGGTGGTGCGTGCAATTGACGCCTAACGCGCCATTCTCACGCGCGCTTCTGAAATGTTAACCGCCGGCAAACGTGGACGGGCCGCCGCTGATGCGAATTGGCGGTGATATGTAATATATCTTTGACCAGTGTTCAAATAACGGTGCGACTCCCTCTCCCCGCCCGAGCGGGGAGAGGGAGAAAACGGGTCAAACGCATTATCCCGCCCATGAGTCTTGAAGCTTCGCGCCGGCCAATCACGCGCTGGCCAGCCGGAGTTTCTCCAGTTCCTCCCAGCGCGCATAGAGCCGGGTGACTTCCGCCTTGGCCGTGTCCAGTTCCGCAGTGAGCCGGCCCACCTGCGCCGCCTGTTTGCGGAAAAATTCCGGGTC